>JAGGYK010000042.1 GCA_021162585.1 Deltaproteobacteria bacterium | reverse complement strand
GTGTCCGACAGGACATGGGGGGCTATATGAAAATAGGCACAAAGCTTTGTAGGGGCCTTTTGCCCTCATCGGCCCGCTTAAGGGAACGGGCCCTACATTGTGATACGTTCATTTTCATACTTGGTTGCGAGCGTGGATCGCTCATACGCGTTTATAAAAAAATGGGGTACTAAATGAAGTCCAAGGTGGAAGCAATATTAAGAAATACAATCAATGATCTCATCGATAAAGGCGATATTCCCGGCATAGAGCTAAATGATGATATCGTGGAGGTCCCTCCAAATAAAGACCTCGGAGATTTTGCAACAAATATCGCCATGGTCATGGCATCCAAGACCAAAAAGGCGCCCAGGGAGATAGCAGGCATAATAGCAGATGCCATGAGCTCCTATCAGGAGATATTTGAAGAGGTCGCTATCGCCGGCCCTGGTTTTATCAATCTTTATATCAAACCTGCATATTGGGTCAATATCTTGAGGGATATACATATACAAAAAGAAAGATTCGGAACCAGTAATCACGGTGCTAAAAAAAAAGTGCAGATTGAGTTTGTAAGCGCAAACCCAACAGGACCGCTTCACATAGGCCATGGAAGAGGGGCTGCTGTTGGTGATACTCTGGCAAGGATACTTACTGCAACAGGATTTGATGTACAAAAAGAATACTATATAAATGATATAGGCAACCAGATGGAGATCCTTGGGAGATCTGTCTTCCTGCGTTATCTAGAGCTCTGTGGCCAAAAAAAACCCTTCCCTGAAGATGGATACCAGGGAGAGTATATTAAAGATCTCGCCTCTGAATTAAAACAAGGTTACGGGGAGAAATTATTAACCTATTCCACAGATGATGCAATCGAGGCCTCCAAAGAATTTGCCGGCAAAAAGATGCTGGACGGCATAAGGCATGATCTCGATATGTTTGATGTAAGCTTTGACAACTGGTTTAGGGAGAGTGCACTCTTCAAGGAAGGTAAGATCGAAAATACCTTATCATGGCTCAAGGACAAGGGGCTTATCTATGAGCATGATGGAGCACTCTGGTTCAGGACTGCAAAATTTGGTGATGAAAAAGATCGGGTAATCAGAAAACAGGATGGTTCTCTTACATACTTTGCATCAGACATTGCATACCACAAAGATAAGCTACAAAGGGGATTTAAATGGATAATAGACATCTGGGGCGCAGATCATCATGGTTATGTGCCCAGGATGAAGGCTGCCATCGAGGCCTTTGGAGCAAATGCTGATTGTTTCCATGCACTCTTGATTCAGCTCGTCTCCCTGGTAAGGGCAGGCACCCCTGTATCAATGTCCACAAGGGCAGGCGAGTTTGTCACCTTGAGAGAAATTGTAGATGAGGTGGGTAAAGATGCGACCCGTTATTTCTTCCTCATGCGTAGGTGCGATAGCCATCTGGAATTCGATATAGAACTTGCAAAGAAAAGGAACGAGGAAAATCCTGTATTTTATATACAATATGCACATGCAAGGATATGCTCTATATTAAAGAAGGCATCTAAGGAAGGCTTAACTCCAGACATAAAAAATGCGGATTTAGGCCGTCTTACAACAGGAGACGACTTGGGATTAATAAAAATCCTCGCAGCTTACCCAACCTTGCTCATTTCATGTGCAAGTGCATTAGAGCCTCATCGCATTTCCTTCTACCTTATGGATCTTGCCTCATCCTTTCATAGATTTTATAATAAAAACAGGGTAATATCTGATGATAAGGACCTTACACTAGCCAGGTTGACACTTATAGAGGCAGTTAGGCAGGTGATCTCAAATGCACTTTGGCTTATGGGGATAGGTGCGCCTGAGGTAATGTAGGTACAAATGGCGAAAAAAAAGAAAGCAAAACGCAAACTAAAGAAACAATCCTTAGTAAAAAACATACTGCTGTTTCTAATATCACTTTCTTTTCTTGTAGGGGCTACTCTATTATTTTATAATGTTATTCACCTGCCGGGGGTTCCCTTTGACCCGGGGGAATATAAAAAGATCATCTCCTGTTTTAGGCAAGATAGGGATAACAAGGAGAAGTTGGAAGATAAAACCCTCAAGGGTTCCACCAATGATTTTAAATACTCCTTTTATGATATATTATATCATCAAGATCACCACCCATCTTTAGAGAATAGCTATTACTGCATCCAGATAGCTGCTTTTAAATCCCATGAAAAGGCTAAAGAATTTACTTCCAGTCTTAAGGAAAAGAGGCTGAATTGTACCATAAGAAAGAGAGGGAGTTGGTACCTTGTACAGTGGGGGATTTTTCCTGAAAAGTCAGTAGCCGATAGATACAGAAAAAAACTCTCAAAGATCCTGGATGTGGAATGTATAGTGGCAAAAATGTGATATAACAAAAAATACTTAAAAGATAAAGGGATGAAATAAAATAATGAGAAATTTAGTTAACCACATAAACCGCCATGTCTGTCCGCCAAAGGCGGAAAGGATGAAAATATATGTTATTTTTGTACTAAATTCAAAAGTAGTGCCCGTTCCCTTGAACGGGCCGATGAGGGTAAAAGGCCCCTACAGCTAAATGCTGAGAGCTGATAGCTATTTTCATATAAAGGTTTAGATAACAGATGAAATCGCACAAGGTAATAAGCATAGTAGGAGCACGGCCTCAATTTATAAAGCTTGCCCCTGTTGCAAATGCTCTTAGGACCTTTAACATTCCTCATAAAATAATCCATACTGGCCAGCACTATGATTATTCTATGTCTGATATGCACTTTGGGCAACTTAGACTTGACAGGCCGGACTATAATCTAGGCGTTGGCTCTGCAAGTCATGCCAGGCAGACTGGGGAAATGCTGCCACTCATAGAGGAGGTATTACAAAAAGAAAATCCTGCCTTAACATTAGTATATGGAGATACAAATTCGACCCTTGCAGGCGCCCTTGCATCAGTAAAGATAGAGATACCAGTAGCACATGTGGAGGCAGGTCTAAGAAGTTTTGTGGAGTATATGCCAGAAGAAATCAACCGGAGGGTGACAGATCACATATCTAAGTATCTATTTTGTCCCACGCAAAGGGCCATGAAATTACTGCAAGCAGAAGGACTAAAAGGCATTTTAACAGGGGATGTAATGGTAGATGCATTAATGATGTTCTCCAAGGTAAAGATGGATCATCCATACAAGAAGCCTTTTATATTAGCTACTATTCACAGGGCTGAAAATACAGATAATAAGGAAAGGTTTATGGGTATATGGAAGGGACTTAATCTAATTGCAAAGGATATATCTGTAATATTCCCTGTACACCCAAGGACAAAAAACTTTTATAAGGATATTTTATCAGATCATGAAAAAGGCCTGTCCTTGGCCGATCCTGTAGGATACTTGGAGATGATTGCCATGGAAAGAGATGCCCAGTGTATAATCACAGACTCTGGTGGAGTCCAGAAAGAAGCGCTTATCTTAGAAACACCTTGTGTTACTGTGAGAAAGGCCACAGAATGGCCTGAAACCATAGAGTTAGGTGGAAACTGTCTAGTGGATGCAAGGCCTTCAGCCATATATCAAGCAGTATCTAATATGGCTGAAAGGTCTATTTCAGAGAAGGTTAATCCCTTTGGAGATGGGAAGGCAGGCTATAATATAGCAAGCTTTATAAAAGATCACTGCGTTTAGGTAATATTTTATTGAAGGAGAGGGTTATGAGGACTCGAATATCAATAAAGGGGTCAAAAAGATCAAAAAAGGATATCAGGCCAAAAGACATACTCAAACTGGCAGAACGCACAGGGGCAAAGGGTAACTTTGATAAGGCGCTTGAATTATTTGAATCTAGTGTTCAAGCATATCTAAAAATGGGCTCTACCTTAAAGGCCCTTGCAGCAGCAAAGAGTGCCAAGACCGTCCTGGGACCGAAACCAAAGGTGGAAGCACTACTTATAAGGCTTTATGAATCTATGGGCCTTACTGGTGATGCCCAAAAGGAGTTTTATGAGAGCGCCTCTTTAATAAATAAAGAAAAGATACTATTGTTTAAGGGCTTGGAACAAGATGAATTCGTGGATTTCTTAGAGATCATGGATATATTAAATACCTCTAAAGGGCAGGTCATCTTAAAACAGGAGGACACAGGCGAGGAGATCTATATCATTGTAGATGGCAAATTTGAGGTGGTACGAGATGGGAACAAAGTAGCAATAATGAACGAAGGTGATATCTTTGGAGAGATCGGGTTTTTTCACCATGCAAAACGATCTGCATCAGTGAGATCTAAGGGTAAGGGTATATTACTAAAGATACCAGGAATGCCCTTACGAGATCTGTGTATAAGATACCCCAATGTCCATCATGCCTTAGAATCTGTTTATATTGAACGTATACTCAAAAAGGCAAAGGAAGACTTGCGTGTAGATCCCGGGCTCGATCTAATAAAGGATGATCTATCATATATGCATTTTGCCAAAGGGCAAGAAATAAATTTGGCCCATACCGCAGATATAACCATAGTAAGGCATGGTGTAGTAGAGATAAACTATGATGAAAAAGGTCTTAACAAAAAAATATTTATCGGGCCAGGCAGCGTATTTAAAAAAGCAACTGGCAAGGCAAAGGCAAACACAGATGTAGACATAATACAGGCAAAGGTCGATATCACAGCAAAGGGGCCAGGTCTTCAAACTTGACACAAGTATTACTTGGGGATAGTAATAGTTCATGTCAAGACCATTAAGGCTTGAATATATGTGCCCTTTATCTTACATCTGCAAAGGAAAAATATCATTTTTAAAAAGACTACGTTGGGTATTAAGAAAGGGATGTTAAGTGAAATTTGAAGACCTGACCCCCTACCCTGCACAGGTGTTGGTAGTATGGAAGATTTCGACATCATTGTGGTAGGTGGCGGACATGCAGGTGTAGAGGCAGCATATGCTGCCTCTAAGATGGGTTTTAACGTAGGCCTGTTTACCATCAATCTGGACACTATAGGAAGAATGCCATGTAGTCCATCTATAGGGGGTTTGGGCAAGTCTCATCTGGTAAAAGAAATAGATGCCCTTGGGGGGCTTATGGCAGAAGTAGCGGATAGTACTGCCATACAATACAGGATATTAAATACAAAAAAAGGGCCTGCTGTACGTGCTACCAGGACACAAAATGATAGAAGATTGTATGAGATGACCATCAAGTCAAGACTGGAGATGCAGGAAGGCATCTTCTTGCGCCAATCAAGAGTAGATAAAATAGTTGTAAAGGATGGTAAGGTTAGGGGTATACTAGATAATACAGGTACATTCTATAAGACAAAGGTGGCAATCATTACTGCAGGCACCTTTCTTTCAGGTACCATCCATGTTGGCGAAAAGCGTATCCCTGCAGGAAGGGCAGGTGAAGAAGGTGCATATAAACTCTCAAGGTCTCTAAAATTGCTCTCTCTAACAACCGGCAGGCACAAGACTGGTACACCTCCAAGATTAAATAAAGAGACTATTGAGCTGGCTGAACTTAAACGCCAGGACCCGGATGAAGATTATATGCCCTTAGGATTTTCTTCATCAATTTCCTCTCTTCCCCAAATACCTTGTTACATAACCCAAACTTCAAGTCTTACACATACCCTCATAAGGGACAATATAACTTCAAGCCCCCTATATTCAGGTGCTATTACAGGCAAGCCTGCCAGATATTGCCCATCATTGGAAGACAAGGTTATGAGATTTGGTGATAGGGGCGGACACCAGGTAATCATAGAGCCAGAAGGTCTAAATACAAAAGAGGTCTATGCATCTGGACTAGGCAATTCCATGCCTATAGAACTCCAATGGGAGATTGTTCGCTCTGTACCAGGACTAGAAAAAGCAGAGATAATGCGCCCTGCCTATGCCATAGAGTATGATTATGTACACCCTACCCAGCTTAGGGCAACTTTACAGACAAAGAGGATTCAAGGACTCTATCTTGCTGGTCAGGTAAATGGGACATCTGGTTATGAAGAGGCAGCAGCACAAGGTATAATGGCAGGGATAAACGCAGCGCTACAGCTAAAGAGTGCTAAACCATTCGTCTTGGACAGATCCCAGGCATACATCGGTGTGATGATTGATGACTTGACCACAAAAGGAACAAGCGAGCCTTACCGTATATTTACATCCAGGGCAGAATACAGGCTTATGCTAAGAGAAACCAATGCCGTCTTTAGACTATCTAAATATGCCGCCAGGCTTGGATTGATCTCAAAGAAAAGGTACAATAATATAAAAGAAATACAAAATCAGATAGAAAGTACAAAATCATACATATCAAGAACCTATATAGTAATCCCAAGGGATATCCAGAGGATGCGGACTAGATATACCAATCAGGATACCCAGGCTAGCGAAAAGATAACTATTGAGCGCTTTTTAAAAAGGCCATCTGCCAAAGGAGGACAGATTCAAGATCTTATCAAAAACAAGCTTATTCAAAAAATCCATCCATTGGCAGCCTTTGAGGTGGAGGTAGAAACAAAGTATGAAGGTTATATAAAGAGACAGCAAAGGCAGATTAAACGATTCAAAGATCTTGAGGGTTTTGTCCTACCCCAAGACATAGATTATAATAATATCGCAGGACTTTCTAATGAGCTTAAAGATAGATTAAACAAGATAAGACCCAAGACTCTGGGGCAGGCATCTTGTATAGAGGGCATGACACCAGCTGGCCTACAGGCTATACAAATTGGCATTAAATTTTCAACTCCCTAATGGATGCCAGGATACCTGCCTGCCTTTTGTATATATAATGACGCAAGCGCTGCTCGTCTACAGCATGAAATTCAACTGTCATCCCATAGTTAACAGTATTAAGCTTAGATTCATCCTTGGCTACCACCTTAGCTCTGCCCAATAGGATTTGGACCTCTGGTAGTCTCAATGATATTGGATATACATGATCCTTTTCCAGATTACCATATGAGACGTTCAACCCAATTCCACCTTCACTTACATCCCTTACATTAAAACTTTTGGTAGGGGCATTCTCAGGGAGTATATAAACTATTACAGGGTCTTTTGCATCAGGCTCCACCCTGAAGAATTTACGTTTTTGTTCGTAAATAGATGTAGGAAGAAGGGTTGTCATCTTCCCCATTCTACAATATATTACCTTTAATTGAAAACCTAATGTATCCTCATCTAATGTAACAAATCCTTGAACAGGCCTTTCTCTTCCCATATTTTTATATAATCCCACAAATTCTTCAGGATTAAATTTATCCAGGATTAATCTGGTCTCAATTTCGCCCACCATCTGCATTACCTCACAGGTTACAGTAAGCGTGGGAAGATCATTTCTAAATTGGCATGTAAGCAATATCCTGGACCTTTTTTTCATAATATCTCTAAAGATCTCTTTTATATACTCTATGTCCCGGGTTGGCCTAACAGATGACTTGGCTTTTGCCTCAGTATCCTTCTGTATTCTAACCTCACCTTGGCTCCTTTGTAGAAAGGTAATAAATCCTCGGACCATGGGCTTGGAAAACCTGGTGGAATCTATAAACACAACCCCCTGACTCGCCAGGTCTAAGACATTCATGATCATTGTCTCTCCACGGGTGTATATGACAACAGGGCCTGTAATTCCTCTACTCCTTATATGTTCCAGGACCTCATCAAACTTTCTCATAAATGGTAAAACAACAACATCTCTGGGGTGACCATCCTTAAGCAATTCATAGACCAAATCCTTTAGATCCATGATCTTACAGGGGAAATCATTCTCATATACGCCAAGCTCTTTTGCTATATTTTTAGCGATCCATACAGTAGCGTTTTCCATTTGTCCTATCTATTCGGGAGATACACCAAGATCCATTAATTTTTTTAAGGCCAGACTCCCAAAGGGACCTTCTTTGTCCAACCTTACTACTTCTTGTAGGTGTCTTATGCCATCTGCTCGCCTACCTGTCTTAAGATACAGCCCGGCTAGTCCCCAGTGTGCCTCTGTATACCCAGGAAATTCCAGGATTGCATGTCTTAGGGCATTTATCGCAGATCCATATTCTCCTTGACTGACAAAGAGTCTAGACATGGCTTCCCACGCAGGCGCGTAATGCGAGTTATGTTCAAGGGCCATCTCCAGTGATTTTTTTGCCTTGTCAAATTCCCCTAAAGATATGTACACATCAGCCAGGTTTCTCAAGGCATACTCTGGTGTAAAATATAGCTCATCTTTCAATGCACGCTTGAATGCATTTATAGCATCCTTATTATTCCCTTGTTTAAATAAGATTACCCCTTTAAGATTATACGCCTCACTTGCCATACCCGGGTGTTCAAAACCTAATTTATTGCCATAGGCTATTGTCTTATTGCAACATTTAAGTGCCTTATCCAGCTCGTCTGTCATCTGGTAGACTAGCGCCAAGCCATAGTAAACTTCAGGATCTTTTGGATTGACTTCCTTTGCCTTTTTCAACTCAAGTATTGCCCCTTGAACATCTCCTTCCTGAAGTTTGAGCATGGCTAAAGCAGCCATGGGCCCGGAGGTCTTTCTGCGTTCCTTAAACGTAGTGGCACAACCTGTGATGAATACAAGTATGATTACAATCGGGATTACTTTTTTCATACATCAACTCCCTTCAATCTTGTCCTTATCTTATCGTCAAGTGACCATGCTTTTTTATGAAAAACCATAAACTCTCAACAAACCCCATTATCGGATAATCTTGTCAATGACAAGCCATTTATCCTCTAAATCAGAAGTTGTATCCACCAGGAGATGCACAATACCCAGCGTGGGATACAATCTTTTCAGATCATCGAGGTCAACGGCTTCGAACCTTTTCTTGTTATTCAGATAGGCCTGTTCAGTCAGGGCATTGGATTCGTAGTTTTCCTTGGTCCTACGTGAGATCCGTCTCAGTGATACCTCTTGTGGACACCACGTCTGCTGAATGACTAATGTCATACTATTCTTTGCAGCCACCTCAGCAGCGCGCGCCCTCAGCGACTGGGTAATAAAAGTGGCATCTAAAATGATCCCTTGCCCCTTACCTGCGAACTCGTGTGCCATCCTAAACATCTCATCATATACAAGTTTCCTCTTTTCCATGTTGGAAGCTACCTTTTCATCAAAGATATCCTCATTTTTTAGGACTTCAAGACGTATAAGATCGGTCCTTAATATCTTGTAGCCTTTAAGCCTTGCAATAACCTCCGTGGTCTCAGTTTTATATGTAGCTGGAAGTCCACAGGCTATCAATACCGTCTCTGGACCTAATTCCTTTTGCATAAAATCAATAAAAGGCTCTCTCATTTAACAACTCCTTTTCGTTTAGGGGGTCAGGTCTTAACATTTGACATTTCGAAGTATAATATAAAATTGAATCGAATAGTTAAAGAGAAATGTCAAATGTTAAGACCTGACCCCCTTCTAAAACCCAAACTGCTCAGCCACCCAATCAGGGGCATCTACTGTACCCATGAGAATTGGCTGTTGATGGCAATCAGATCCTCCTGTTACCATCAACCCCATTTTTTTAGCAAAAGCTAAATATGACTCGGTTGTATTCTTATCATGCCTGGAATGCCAGCACTCAATACCGTCTATGTAAGGAAGCATGGTCTCTTTTATTATCTTGAATTGCTCATGAAGGTCTCGGGTAAATGAGATAAGTGAAGTCCCATTAGGATCGTTTGGATGTGCCAGTATCAATTTTCCACCAGCACCATGCACCAACTCAGAGGCCTCAGCAAGGCTTAGAGGCATTTTGGGCACATTGCATTTGACCAGGTATTTATCAAAGGCCTTCTGCTTACTGGCAACGATTCCTTTTTTTACCATATAATTGGCTATATGGGGGCGGCCGAATGAGCCATCTACTGTGCTTTGTATCTCTTCAATGTCCTTATGGGTAAACCCCTTTAACCCTTCCTTTATTAGTTCCTTATTGATGTTTTCAAGGATTTTTTCTGCCCTTACCTTCCGAAACTCTCGTAGCTTTATAAGTTTTTGTACCAGCGGCTGATAATGGATATCATACTGATAGGCAAGGAAATCAAGAGATATGGGTTTTGAGTCATTATATGCTGGATGGGTGAGCGTTACATTTAACTCGACTCCATAAATATAGCAGATGCCGTATCTATCAGCCAATCTCTTTGCAAATTCCTGGCAATGGATGGAATCATGATCGGTTATGGAGATAAGGTCAATGCCTCTTCGAGAGGCCTCTTCAAATATCTGCTCCAAGCTCATCTTCCCATCTGAGCCGTCTTTAGAATGAATATGTAAATCAATCTTCATTTGTCTTAGGCCTTATTCAAACTTCGTATACTCCAGGGCAAGGGTATAGTAGCTCTTCGCCTTCTGATACGCCTTATCCTTTGTGACTGTATCAAGGCCTGTATCATCCAGCATAAAAGATGTTACCTTTGCCCTTACATAAGCCCTATAGATCTTATAGAATTTAAGTACATCCTTTAGCATAGTATCTCCTGATGCATCTATATATGTATTAACAAATGTCTCTCTTAGGTTTTTATATCCATTATAATCCAGATCCATTGCCAGAAATGCTATGTCTGATGCTACATCGCCAAAGCGAAACCTTTCATTAAATTCTATGCAATCAAAGATTACAATCCTTTCATCATCAATGCATATGTGCTGAAGGTGCAGATCTCCATGGCAATCCTTTATATAGCCCCCATCCATCCTTTTCTCAAATAAAGACTTATTATCTTCCATAAATGCCATACTCCATACTCGTATCTTATTGTATGCTTCCTGTGATACAGGCCCTCCTATGTATTTGAGGGTCTGTTCAAAATTTTCCATAACATTTCTAGATATTGTATCCAACGATCCATAGGCCTTTGTCTTCTCATCACTCGGGATTTTTCTGTATACATCTGCTATATGCCTGCCCAGGCGTTGCATAAGCTCGGGCGTAACCTTATTAGCCTCCAATAATTTATAGAGCATATCCTCTTCATTGATACGCTTCATCTTGAGGGCATACTCTATTATATTTGATGAGTCTCCTATTACAAAAGAACCTTTTTCTTCAGATATAGGCAAGGCATCCAGATATATATCAGGTGAAAAACGCTTATTAAGACGAAGTTCTTCACCCACATAGAATCTTCTTTTCTCAAGCGAGCTAAAATCCAGAAAGCCAAAATTGACTGGCTTTTTTATCTTGTATACATACTCATCCCCAATAAAAACCCATGATATGTGGGTCTGAATCAAGGTTATACTCCTTGGTTTCTCAGTGTAACTATCTGGATCCTCCATATGTTTAATAAGCTCTGCCTGCCTCATATATTACCTCCTGCAAGCTGGCCACAAGCAGCCATGATATCTCTTCCCTTCTCTTTACGTACCATTACAGCAATCCCCCTTGCAAGCAGATACTCTTGAAAGGCAAGCACGTCTTGGGTCTTAGGGGCATCAAAGATGGCACCAGGCCATGGGTTAAATGGTATTAGGTTTATCTTTGTCCTTATGCCACGTAAGATAATAAAAAGATTTTTCGCATCGTCTATGCTATCATTTATGTCTCTTAACATCACATACTCTATAGTTATATGGCAACGTCTTGGTAGAGGATAATTTTTAAGGGTATCCAGAAGAGCCTTTAATGGATATCTTTTATTTATAGGCATAAGGGCATCCCTTTGTTTATCGGTTGGGGCATTTAAGGAAACAGCAAGCTGAGCTCCAGTATCATGCCATATTTTAGAGATCTTTGGGACAATACCACAGGTAGATACGGTTATCCTCCTCTTGGATATCCCTGGGCCTAAAGGATTCCTTATTATATGCACTGCTCTTGCTACATTATTATAGTTCAACAAAGGCTCACCCATACCCATAAACACCACATTACTAATACGCTTGGCCCTAAAGGCCTTAATAGGATATAAAACCTGGGATACAATCTCTCCCACGTTCAGGTTTCTAATAAACCCCATGGATGCAGTATAACAGAATTTACACCCCATCGGGCAACCTACTTGAGTCGATACACATATGGTCCAATGGTTATCTTCTGGTATAAGTACACTCTCTATTATACTGCCATCAAGAAGCTGGTATGCCAGTTTTTCTGTACCATCTTCAGATATCAACCTATCAATAAGGAGGGGATAATTTATGGATGCTATACTTTTTAGCCTTTTACATAAATTTTTTTCTATGTTGCTCATCTCCGAGAAATCTGTGATGCCTTTTTGGTATATCCATTGAAATATCTGAGAGGCCCTATAAGGCTTTTCTCCCAGATCAATGAGTAATTTTTCAAGTCCATCTCTGCCAAGGTCTAAGATATTCATAATACTTATCCAGAATCTGGTGCGCCCGACAGGGATTGAACCTGCGGCCTTAGGCTCCGGAGGCCTACGCTCTATCCAACTGAGCTACGGGCGCGCTTCTTATTCTTTATTTCTAAGATTAATATCGCTTTATTAAGTGTGTAACAGCCTTTTCAAGCCCATTCAAGGTGAGTTCAAACATGGGAAATATTTCCCTTATAATCTCGATCGTCTCAGTATGATGCCACTTATGCGCAAGCTTTGGGTTAAGCCACGCACTGTGTTTAAATGTCTTGGCCAGAAACTCTAGCCTCTTG
>JAGGYK010000010.1 GCA_021162585.1 Deltaproteobacteria bacterium | reverse complement strand
TTTTAGCAAATGGGTAAAATATTCCACAAAAAAAGAAATAGTTTTCATAGTGGGCTCGGCTATCAAAAAAATGTAGAGCCCTTTTCATATTTTAACTAGATAAATCAAAGAGTTAGATAAAAACCAGTAAAGGTGCAAATCTTGCATACTACGGTGGTTTATAAATATGCTGAATCTTGAGATTATCTATTTTAAATATTATTTCTTTAAAGACTAACTTGAGGAGGGGGAAATGAAAGGGTTGTTCAAAAGATTTCCAATATTTGCAGTAATTATTTTGGCCGCCTTTGTAGCGATCTCAGGGTGCATACCGACACCTGAGAATACAGAGGTTGTGGTCTCAGATGGGATAACAAACAATGATAGGATCACAAATCCAGATGAGATCCTGCCCAATGCCACAGTTTACCAAATAGCTAATAAGGACAAGAAATCACTTCTCAAGTACCTACTTGCAGACAAGGTGAAAGGGCTTGAAGTCCAGTTCTACGTAAGAGAATTTGGCGGAGGTGAGAATGACTGGATATGCCTGGCGGATACTGAGACCCTTATTACTGATGAAGAAGGCAGGATCACTCTCCCGGGAATAAGGCAGTGGCTTTCTGAAGATATCCTTGACAAAGCTCCCATTGACTTGCAACTTCGGGCAAAGGCGATATTCGAAGGTGGCGGCTATGTAACAGATGATAATGGCATGATCAGGATCCTCAGCACGGATACAGAGACTAACCCACAAGTAGTACTTACAGACCATGATAACACCCTACACCTAACTGGGGGGCTAAATACCATAAAAGACTGCATCGAGTTCCTAAATTGGGCAAAGAAGGATTGGCCTTTAGTTGATGATTATGTAGTTGATGCCATCCATTCCCTACATGATAGCAGCAAGGATATTGTGATTGTCTCAGGGATGCCTACTGAGATACGAGCGCTATGCCGCGAGCAGGTCAATAACCATTTCGAGGATGGGGGCATCAGATTCATGCCCATCGTGATCAAGAGCGACCTGCCATATGAGCATGGAAACGAATTCAAGGCGGCTGCCTTAGGCATACTTAAAAACCTGTATGGTGTTGACAGCGAGGAAGTCGACAACAGCCTCGCCATGGTAGGGGATACCGTACGTGAGGATGGCTACGGGGCATTTGCAAATAAGATATTTTATATCCCATTCCAGGTGAGTTACTTCTTTAACTTATCACTGCTTGACTCAGAGGGCTATGGATACATCGATCCAGTAAGCATTGCATGGGATTGGTCACAAGTAATGGATATTATTGCTAGCGGTGATCCTGTCACAAACTTCTTCTTGCGCAATGAGAATGGATTTTTAAATATTGCACACAGAGGTGGTGCAGACTTAAGACCAGAAAATACCATCGAAGCCTACCAGTATGCCCTGGAGGTTGGTGCAGATTCCCTCGAAGGAGACCTCCATGCAACTAGTGATGGTGTAATCGTGGTATCGCACGACGCAACGGTTGATAGATGCACGAATGGTTCTGGGTACATAAAGGAAATGACATTTGAAGACCTCAGGGCCCTAGATGCGGGCTACTGGTACACTACAAATGGTATTAACTACCCTTACAGGGGGCAGGGTTTACAGATACCAACCCTTGAAGAGGTATTTAGTGATCCTGTCCTGAATAAGTCTCCCATGTGTGTTGAGATAAAACAAAGCGAACCTTCCATCGTTGATGATGTACTAAATATAATACAGACATATGACATGGAAGATAAACTCATTATGGGTTCCTTCAACAAGGAGTCCTTAGATGAAATTAGGGCAAAGGCAGAGTCACAAGAAATGAATATTGTCACATCGTTCTGTGAAGATGAGGTGTTACAATTCTTTTTGACCCCGCTTTCTGTTATGCTTGCCACAGGATATACACCCCCCGGGAAGGTTTTGCAGGTACCTATTGAGTATGAATTGGGTGATATAACTGTCCAGGTGATAAACAATTCCTTTATGAACAAGGCACGATATCTGGGGCTCAATGTCCAGATCTGGACAATAAACGATCCTGATGAGATGCGCTGGCTCATGGATGAGAAAAAGGTAGATGGGATTATGACAGACAACCCTGAACTCCTTGAGGCAGTTATCAACGAGTAAAGCATGCATTTTTATGCTTAAAAAAAGAAGGAGGTTTTATACAATGGTCAAACAATCACGAAAAGGTAAAAGGGCATCGCTGAGAAATCTTATTGCTTTGTGTATCATGGCCTTTGCTATCTTGGTCTCGCTGGGCTGTGTACAGCAGGAACTCAGTGCTGATAAGAACCCGGTAGCACCAGGCGAGGAGGTCTTGCTGACCTCAGAGTGCATACCCCCTGATAATGGAGACTACAAGTACATGTGGTTCTGTACAGAAAAGCCCGCAGGCAGCCAGGTGCCTTTCAGGTTTGGTGGAGATTTGGAAGAGGCAACACATGAGGCGGTATTTACCCCTGATGTGTTGGGCGATTATAAGATCGAGTGCAAGGTATATGCTGGTGCAAGCGGTTTTAACATAGCCTCCATCATCATACACTGTATAGGGAATGCTTCATGGATTGTGGAGCCCACAGAGCTTGATTTTGGCTATGTTCAGACAGACAAACACGTTACTGTAGAAAACACAGGAGACATCCCTATCCATGTCTCAATAAATGATAGTGAGACCGCCTCATTTGTTACTAATATAACTATTGAACCAGATGGCTTACTTGACCCTGATGATTCTAAAGATATTACTGTAACTGTCAATCGTGAAGGCCTTGATATTGGAGAATACAACACGTCCTTTGATGTAATTTCTGATGAATGCGGCTCTGTTACCATCAACATAACCATGATGGTAGGCCCAGCAAAGATCCTGTTCACTGTAGATACCTCAGGTAGCATGGCAGGTACTGATCCTGATGATAAAAGGGTTGAGGCAGTGCTTGAGACAATAAACAAGTTCTATGACAACCCGAGGGTAAGCTTTGGGATTATTGATTTTGACAGCACGGCCCAGCTCCTCACCGATTTCACCAGGGAAATGGCTGTGCTGGAGAGCTGTGCTAATGCCCTTGGGGATGACAATGGGTGGACAACCTATCTAGGGAGTGGATGGTACTATCCCGGGGCACTTGATGTGACAGATGATGTTATTGATGAAACCGAGGTGGGCACTCATTTTGTAACCATCTTCTTAAGTGATGGTGAACCCACTAAGGGCAACACTGACCATGATGACATAGTTGCAAAGGTAGCAGATATTGCATCTCCTGATAATGTAAAGCTCTATACCATTTATCTCAACGGTGATCCTGACCTCACCGCCGAGGAGTTGCTCAATGATATGGCAATTGCTGGTGGCACTGAAGAGACACACGTATATACTGACCCTGATTCTCTTTCCTTCATAGATCTGGATTTCTAATTGATCTATCCGTATTGCTCAAGGATTTGCACAAATCCTTGAGCAATACTATACCATCGCAAAGTCTGTTTAAGCGAGCAGTGGCCACACTCCATCAGGCCTTATACACCTTTGTATAGCATCCATATTGTGCTATGGTATCACCCATGAAGGCAATTGAGGGACTCAGACCTGAGGCATTGTGGCGCTATTTCTGGGAGATATCACAAATCCCCCGCGAATCCAAAAAGGAAGCCAGGATTCGCAGCTATATTCTGGGTATTGCCAAGAAGTTTGGTCTGGGATACAAAACCGATGACACAGGCAATGTCCTTGTGGCAAAATCAGGGCTTGTAGGCAAGCCAACCATTGTGATCCAGTCCCATATGGATATGGTCTGCGAAAAGGATGAGGGAACCATCCACGATTTTAGCAATGATCCCATTAAACTCGTTTGTGATGGAAACTGGATAAAGGCAGATCGCACCACCCTTGGCGCTGACAACGGCATTGGGATAGCTGCCATGCTGGCCTTAATGGAGAACAACTCGCTTGTTCATCCTCCTCTGGAGCTTCTCTTTACTGTGGATGAAGAAACAGGACTGACTGGCGCCAGTATGCTCCAACCTGGATTTATAGATGCCAAGACGCTCTTTAATCTTGACTCTGAGGAAGAAGGCACCTTATATATTGGCTGTGCGGGCGGCCGGAATACTGAAATCTCTCTAGATATTAAATATACGCATCCCCCAAAGGACTATAAACCTGTCTTGATTAGGATCACCGGCCTGAAAGGAGGCCATTCTGGTATCAATATTCACGAAGGCTTAGGCAATGCCATCAAGCTGCTAAATCGGTTTTTATGGAACACAGCCCAAAGCCTAGGTATTCTTCTCTCTCACTTTGAGGGCGGCACCAAGCACAATGCCATACCCAGAGAAGCCCAAGCTTCAATCTATATTGATCCTGCGAAGATGGATCTATTAAAAAGATTTATTAATGAATGGAATGCTATTTTTACCAAAGAACTTAAAGGCCTTGATGATAAGGTAGAACTTGTTCTTGATGAAGATATAAAAGGAAATAACTTGGTGCTTATTAAAAAAAATGCTCTAGCCATCTACAATCTTATTTATTCCATTCCTCATGGGGTAGTAAGAATGAGTAATATGATGAGGGATGTAGTTGAGACATCTACCAACTGTGCTATCTGTTCAATCAAAGATGGGACAGTTACTATATCAACAAATCAGCGCAGCCTGCTTGCAAGTTCAATCAAAGATATATCAGATCAAGTCAAATCAGTTGGTCTGTTATCTGGTTCCAGGGTATATCAAGAAGGCGACTACCCAGCATGGAAACCAGATATAAATTCTCATATCTTGAAGGTTTGCAAGAGCGTATACAAATCACTCTATGGCAAGTCCCCGAAGATAACGGTGATTCATGCCGGATTGGAGTGCGGTATTATTGGCAAAAGGTATCCTGCCCTCGATATGATCTCATTTGGCCCGAGTATTGAAAACGCACATTCACCTTCTGAGAGGGTCAATATCGATTCTGTAAAAAAATTCTGGAACTACCTGACGCACATATTAGAGTATCTGGCAAGAGATTAGATCGCCCTTAAGATCTCTAGTCCCTCTTCCCACCCCAGGGATTAATATCTATGTCATCAAAACATTTAGAACAAAACACCTTAGGATCTATATGACCACAGCCATAAGACCATAAATCAAAAGACCTACAATCTTTACAAAGTGGGATCCCACACCCGTCGCATAATATCACTGCATTGTTTTTCTTACACACCTCGCATATTTTTTTATCATTAACAATAATCATTACCTAATACAGTCCTACTAATTATGAGATATCTCTAAGTTTTTATAACATTATTGAGAGAAAAACAATCATCTAGTAATAAAAACAACTATCTTTTACTATAATAGTCTGATTACATGGGATTGATTAAAGACTGTCAGGTTAAACTCAAAGCTTTTTGGCTTGATTATTGACATGCATAAAGCCTTTTGTTAGAAGGTCTTGCGGCTCTTATGAGTAAACAAAGAAGGAGGAATAGGATTGAAGATATTGGTCAGCGATAAATTGTCAGAAAAGGGGGTAGAGATCCTCAAGCAGGGAGGCCTTGATGTAGATGTAAATACAGGATTAAAGCCAGAGGAACTAAAAAATATCATAGGACAATATGAAGGGCTTGTAGTCAGATCTGCTACAAAGGCAACTCCTGATATTATAGATGCAGCCAAAAGGCTTAAGGTAATTGGCCGTGCAGGAATTGGGGTGGATAATATCGACATTGCTATTGCCAGCAAGCATGGTATAGTTGTTATGAACACCCCTGGAGGTAATACCATTACCACAGGAGAACACACCATTGCTATGATGATGGCCCTTACCCGCAAGATACCACAGGCAACTGCATCCATGAAGGAACAAAAGTGGGAAAAGAAAAAATTCTCAGGAAGAGAAGTCTTTAATAAGACCTTAGGTATTATTGGCTTGGGCAGGGTTGGATCTATAGTTGCAAGCAGAGCACAAGGGCTCAAGATGAATGTAATAGCATATGACCCATTCATATCTAAAGAAGTTGCAGAAAAACAAGGTATAGAAATTGTAGATCTTGATAATATATATGCCAGGTCAGATTATATAACTGTACATACACCACTTACAAAAGAGACAAAAGGCCTGGTAGGCAAAGATGCATTCGCAAAGATGAAAGATGGTGTTATGGTACTTAATTGCGCCAGAGGAGGTATAATAGATGAAAAGGCCTTGTTTGAAGCCCTGAATTCTGGAAAGGTCGCAGGCGCAGCATTAGATGTATATGGAAAAGAACCGCCTGAAGATTGGGCTTTAGTAACACACCCTAATGTTATTTGCACCCCACACCTTGGGGCCTCCACTGCAGAGGCACAAGAAAACGTAGCCATTGCAGTAGCAGAGCAGATAGTTGATTATCTTAAAAATGGTATAATAAGAAATGCAGTAAATGCACCATCTGTAGGGCCAGAGACCTTGCCTAAGATAAGGCCATATATAGAGCTTGCAGAAAAGATGGGGCTTTTTATAGCTCAGGTGTTTTCTGGGAGGCTAGAAAAGATAAATATCAATTATAGTGGTGATGTAGCAGAACTGGAAGTACCTCCTATAACAGTTGCACTGCTTAAGGGGCTTTTCTCTGTAATAGTAAATGATGTAAATTACGTAAGTGCCCCTATTATTGCAAAAGATCGGGGGATAGATATTATAGAGTCACGTTCCTCCAAGACTGAGACATTCTCAAACATGATAGAGGTTAGAGTAGATCTGGATACAGGTACAAGATACCTTGCTGGCTCTCTCTTCAAGCCTTATGACATAAGGATTGTCAAGATTGATAACTATCCTATTGAAGTAATTCCAGAAAAGAATATGCTCGTGATATATAATAAAGACCTCCCCGGAACTGTTGGTAAGATTGGAATGATATTAGGCGAGGCCAATATAAATATAGCAAGACTCTTCCTTGGACGGGACAGGCAGCAGGGAACCGCTATCATCATTATAAACCTCGACTCCGATGTATCAAATGACGTGATACAAAAGATAGAAGAAGTGCCAAATACCATCTCTGTAACACAGGTGTTTATTTAAGATTATAAAAACAGGTTGGAGTAAAATATGTCATGTTTAATAGTAGTCGGGACCCAATGGGGTGACGAAGGAAAGGGTAAAATAGTTGATCTCCTTACAGAAAGGGCTGATATTGTAGCCAGATTTCAGGGTGGTAACAATGCTGGTCATACCTTAGTAGTTAATGAGGAAAAGACTATACTTCATTTGGTCCCCTCCGGTATCCTTCATAAGGACAAATTATGTGTAATCGGCTCAGGAGTGGTCATTGATCCAGAAATCCTCCTGGAGGAAATAGAAGTGCTCAGAGAGAAGGGCTACAGCGTCTCCCCTGATACCCTTGCTATAAGTGAGCGTGCACATATTATCATGCCGTATCACAAGATAATAGACCATGCCAGAGACACTGGGCGTATTGGCACTACAGGTCGTGGTATTGGCCCCGCCTATGAAGACAAGGTAAGACGGACTGGTATACGTGTAATAGATATCATAAATAAAGATCTATTCAAAAAAAGGCTGGATATCATATTTGAAGAAAAGCAAAGTTATATCACCCAAATCTTAAAAGTAAAAGGGATCGACAAAGACAGTATATATGAACGATATGTGCAAATGGGCTCAGAGCTAAGACCATTTGTTGCTGATACATCCATAGCTATAGACAAGGCAATCAAAGAGAACAAGAATATCCTCTTTGAAGGCGCTCAAGGTGCTCATCTGGATATAGATTATGGTACATATCCATTTGTAACATCATCAAATACTATAAGCGGGGGGGCGTGTGTAGGAATAGGTATTGGACCTACTAGAATAGATAATGTCATAGGTATATGTAAGGCATACACCACTAGAGTAGGAGGGGGTCCTTTGCCTACTGAATTAAATGACGAGATAGGAGAGAGATTAAGGGCATTTGGCGGTGAATATGGTGCTACCACAGGTCGACCCAGACGCTGTGGGTGGTTGGATCTTGTTGCGCTAAGGCATTCGATAAGGCTAAGTTCCATAGCTTACATCGCTATTACTAAACTAGATGTGCTTTCAGGCCTAAAAACGCTAAAGATTGCAACAGCCTACAGATCAGAAGTTAATGTTATAAGGGATATGCCAGCAGAGATTGAAATTTATCCCAATCTCCAACCAGTGTATGATGAACTCCCGGGCTGGGATGAAAGCATTTCATCTATAAGGTCTTATGATGATCTCCCTAATAATTGTAAGACTTATATAAGCTATATGGAAGAGCAGCTTGGCGTTAATGCCGCTATAATCTCTGTGGGACCAAAACGTGATCAGACCATAATTATCAAAAATCCATTTGACATACCCGACCGGGCTTCTTAGTTAAGCTCAGGTAAAACCTCCTGAACTGGAGCTGCAAGATGAGCATGATCCACAATTAGATCGTGCTGCAATTTTAGATATCTTCTTACTCACACTCTTACTTCCACACTTTGGACATACCAGCTCTGTATTTGAGGAAAGATAAACTAAGGCCTCAAAAATCTCTCCGCAATCCTTGCATTCGTATTCATATATGGGCATATAATTCCTCCTGATGTTTTTAATCTAAGGTAGTAAATGTTAATCCTCATGTCAAGGGGGGGTATATCAGGAGTTACCATTTTTGTACAAACCCCCATGGCCTAGCGGACACAACGAAAAACAGTCAACAGTCGATAATCGGAAAAGAGATGTATAGACCATCAGCTACGAGCTAAATAAGGATTAAAATCATTTCATATTCCTCTTTAAGCTGAATGCTGACCGCTGAGAGCTGACAGCTGTTTTCATGTAGACCCACATGGCCCACGCACACAACGAAGTATGAAAATATATGTTATTTTCGTAGTAAATTCAAAAGTAGGGCCCGTTTCCCTAAACGGGCCGATGAGGGCATCGGCCCCTACATTTCCCATGAAATTATTTCCATAAAAAGTATTCTTGCTGAAAGGCCCCTGCGGACTGCCCACCCGAAACTATTTTCATATAACACAACGAAGCATGAAAATATCCTCGGGATGGGTTCCTCTCTCGCTTGCCTGAATCGCTCTTTGATACATCCTTTAGCCTTGCTTACGGACGATCCCTATTCACCCTTCGGGCTCAGAAGGGATCGCTTCTCCTTCAGCTTCGCTTGGATGTATTAGCAAAAAACGCTTAAAGATCCGCTCAAGAGCCCCTCATCCCTCCTCTCGTAACTGATTAAAATCATTTCATATTCCTCTTTAAGCTAAATGCTGACCCCTGATCCCTGGTCCCTGACCCCTATTTTCATATAAATCTTAGCCAGCATTCTTCCTATTGATGTATGTGGGGAACATTTCCCCTATGATGGGGAAATGTTCCCCACATCTTATGGATATCTTGAGTGCATCGAGAAATATAATTAGTAATATCAATGAGTTAACCTTTGTGGTACTGAAATTGCCTTAAATCTCTTGAGATACTTATAATGAATCCGCATACAGGATAAGGAGGTGAATGGATGGGGGTAAATAAGCAACTCAAGGAGGAGAATATATATAAGCCTTTACCAGTCTCTATTGTAAGGAACTTACCGCAGATTAAGGATCACCGTTTATTTCAGCTAAAGATTGAAAATGGAACTACATGGGAAACCTTTAGTCATCAGCCAGGACAGTTTATTGAGGTTTCCATATTTGGCAAGGGAGAGGCGCCTATAAGTATATCTTCTCCTCCTACACGTTTAGATACCTTGGAAATATGTGTACGAAAGGTAGGCATCCTAACAAATGCACTTTTTGAATTGGGTAAGGGGTCTACATTTTATATTCGAGGGCCCTATGGAAGGGGTTTTCCTATAGATATCCTAAAGGGCCATAAACTACTTCTTGTTGCAGGAGGACTCGGGCTTGCTCCTCTTCGTTCTTTGTTACTTTATGCATTGGATAAGAGGGGTGAATTTGATGACATAATCCTTATGTATGGGACCAATAATCCTGATAATGTCCTGTTTAAATATGAGCTCTTAAGTTTCTTTGATAGGAAAGACATAAAATATCTATACAGCGTGGACAAAGATGAGGAGGGGATATGGAAACAATATGTGGGTGTGGTAACCGGGCTCTTTGACCAAACAGAGTTATCTCCTGATGACACATATGCAGTTATGTGCGGTCCTCCTGTTATGTACCGTTTTGTTATCCAGAAACTTTTGTCTCTAGGCTTTGCAAAAGACCATATATATGTATCGTTAGAGAGGATGATGAAGTGTGGCGTTGGAAAATGTGGGCATTGTGCTATAGGTGATAAATACTGCTGCACGGATGGGCCTGTTTTTTCATATCCTGAGATCGAAAGCATAAAGGAGGCAATCTAAATGAGCAAGACACTATCTATATGTCCGTTCTGCGGGTGTGGATGCAATTTTTATCTAGTAACCAAAGATCAGAGGGTTATTGGGGTAGAGCCAAGCCCAAAAAACCCTATAAATAAAGGCATGCTCTGTGTAAAAGGGTGGAATGCGTATGAATTCATAAATTCACCTCAAAGGCTTGACCATCCACTGATCAGGAAGGGAGACAGTCTAGTCCCCGCTACATGGGAAGAAGCGCTTAAATATGTGGCAGACAGATTAAACGCTATAAAATCTAAATATGGCCCTCATTCCTTAGGGTTTCTCAGTTCTGCAAAGGCAACAAATGAAGAGAATTATCTCTTTATGAAGATGGCGCGCGCTGTGTTTAAGACCAACAATGTAGATCACTGTGCCCGTCTTTGACACAGTGTAACTGTGGCCGGTCTGGCCGCTACATTTGGTTCTGGTGCTATGACAAATTCAATTTCTGAGTTTGATGAGGCTGATCTATTCTTTGTGATAGGGTCAAATACTACTGCACAGCATCCATTGATTGGATCACGCATAATAAAGGCCTGTCAGAGAGGGGCTAAGTTAATACTTGTTGACCCGAGACAGATCCAGCTTGCCTCGTTTGCAACAATGCATTTGAGACATAATATAGGAACAGATGTTGCCCTTATAAACGGCATGATGAATGTCATAATATCAGAGGGCTTATATGACAAAGAGTTTGTGGAGAAAAGGACAGAGGATTTTGAGGGTTTAGAGTCTGTTGTAAAAAAATATACCCCAAGGGTAGTAGAAAGGATATCAGGGATTGATGCAAATCAAATAGAGGAAGCAGCCCGTATGTATGCTGGTACAAAAAAGGCAATGATACTATATGCCATGGGGATTACCCAGCATGCTACAGGAACTGATAATGTGAAGTCCTGTGCCAATCTTGCGATGCTAACCGGTCATGTTGGGAGGCCATCAACAGGTGTCAATCCTTTAAGGGGCCAAAATAATGTCCAGGGTGCTTGTGATATGGGGGCGTTACCTAATGTCTTCAGTGGCTATCAAAAGGTAACAGATACAAATGTAAGGAAAAAGTTCGAGGATGCGTGGGGTGTGGATAAGCTAGATGATAAGGTTGGAATGACAGTAACAGATATGATAAAAGCTGCACAAAAAGGTGAGCTTAAGGCGCTCTACATCATGGGAGAAAACCCTATGATGAGTGATCCTGACTCAAGCCATGTAGAACTTGCCTTATCTAACCTGGATTTTCTGGTGGTACAGGACATCTTTCTCTCTGAGACAGCTAAGATGGCAGATGTTGTACTGCCTGCTGTATCCTTTGCAGAAAAAGACGGGACATACACCAATACAGAAAGGAGGGTTCAGCTTTCAAAAAAGGCGATCAACCCCCTTGGGTCTGCCAGGGCTGACTGGGAAATAATCTGTGAGGTCTCAAGGCTTGCCGGGTATCCAATGAATTATGCCTGCCCATCTGAGATTATGCATGAGATCAACATGCTAACCCCATCTTATGGTGGAATTACCTATGCCCGTCTTGAAGACAGTTGGGGCATTCAATGGCCGTGTCCTGATAAGGCTCATCCTGGGACAGGGTATCTGCACAAAGACAAGTTTGCAAAAGGGCTTGGCACGTTTATGCCATGTGAGTTTAAACCGCTGGCCGAAGTACCTGATGATGAGTATGATTTTCTCCTCACCACTGGGCGTATTTACTATCACTATCATACAGGGACAATGACCAGACGTATAAGCACTTTAGAAAGAGAAGCACCTTGGTCCTTTATAGAGATCAACCCTGCTGATGCAAACAGGATAGGGATTAGACAAAACGACCTTGTAGAGGTGACATCAAGGCGTGGTTCTATAAAGGCAAGGGCTGAGGTTACACCACGAGTCCCACCAAGGGTGGTCTTTAGCACATTTCATTTTCACGAGGCATCTATCAACCTTCTTACAAACCCTGTCTATGACCCTGTTGCAAAGATCCCAGAATATAAAGGTTGTGCAGTTAAAATCAGGAGGTGTGCATGAAATCGATAGATAAAAAAGATGTGATTGATATGCTTAAAGATTGGACAAATGAATATCATGTCTTGTGCCCGAATAAGAAGATAAATGATGATTGTATCTTTGATGGTTTTGAACAAGACCATTTCACACTTGATTATGGTAAACTATCTTTTTGTCTGAAATCAGCTTTTTTCCCTCAGAGCGAGATCATATTTGAGGTTGAGGATAATCAGTATCATGAAGTGATCTCGAGTGAAAAAACAATCCTCTTTGGTATAAGGGCATGTGATATGATGGGGATTCTTCAATCCTCAAGTTTTATGAGTCGTGATTATGGCGATGTGTATTATAGTGCAAAGGATGATGCAACTATTAAGGTCGTAATGGCTTGCCCAGGGCCTCAAAATGAGACATGCTTTTGCACTACCACAAATAGCGGCCCGTTTGCTGAAAAGGGATTTGATCTTCAATTCTTTGATATGGGTGAGGAATTTCTCGTGGAGGTTGGTAGCAAGAAAGGGAAAGAATTGATATCAGGAGAGCTTTTCACCGATATAGACAGTGGAGACGCAAAAGGTAAGATCGCAGCATTTAAGAAAAAGGCCTCAGAGGCCATACCAAAGGTAGACGAGATTAAAAGTGTGATGGAGATGCTGAAAAATGGCGTGGTTGAGGACGAAGAATGGGAAGAATTCGGTCAGAAATGCATTGCATG
This sequence comes from Deltaproteobacteria bacterium, assembly GCA_021162585.1. GTDB lineage: Bacteria > Desulfobacterota > Desulfomonilia > UBA1062 > UBA1062 > JAGGYK01. Next base: position 5,210 of record JAGGYK010000010.1, on the reverse strand, counting down.
TGGTGGATGTGCCTTTGTGTGCCCGACATGTACGTGTTTTAATGTCTATGATCTTGCAAGAGACGGCTCTGGTATGCGTGTCAGGGGATGGGATACCTGTCTTTATGGCGGGTTTACCAGGGAAGCCTCCATGCACAATCCGAGACCAACCCAGGGATCCAGGCTCAAGAGACGTTATGAACACAAGCTTAAAGACTATAATGAGCAAGATCTTCAAGGCGGTCTTTGTACTTGTGTGGGTTGTGGTCGCTGCTCTGATGTATGTCCTGTGGATATTGGAATCCTTAATCTAGTATTAGCGATATCAAGGGACTATAAATCGGGGTAGTAGGATTTATTTTATAGTTTAGGAAATGTATCAAGTCGGAGGTGATAATGGCTGATTCAAAAAGGATACTTATAATAGATGATGATCAGGATTATGTTGATGCCCTTAAGGTTATCTTAGAAAGTAATGGATATCAGGTAGGTCATGCCTATAATGTTACAGATGGCCACAAGGCAATTGAGACGAAAAAACCTGACCTTATAATATTGGATGTAATGATGGAGAAATATACTGATGGTTTTGATTTTTGCTACAGACTAAAACACGATGACAAATTAAAGACAATACCTGTGATGATAGTAACAGCAGTTACAGACAAGACAGGGTTTAAATTTTCCCCTGAGACAGATGGTGAATATCTTGAAGCTGATGACTATGTAAAAAAACCTATACCTGTAGCAGAATTATTATCAAGGGTAGACAGGCTTCTTAACAAGGTATAAGGCCGTCAATCACCTTTAGGGAAAGGCTTCTTATCTTAGGAGTATTATCCTTTAATATCTTGCCATCTCCTTTTATCTCATCATTTCTCTTGATCAGGATTGATTACATGACCTCCTCCTGATATAATAAATATTAAGAATAGAAACTAGAAGATAGAGTTTATCGTTAGGATTATTTATGGAGATTTTTAACTTAACCCTAAGAAAACGGCTTATATTGGGTTTCTTGATAGCTACTTGCCTTACAGGTATTGTAGCTACGTTTGTAGGGATAAGGGCAATAAATGAAAATACTATTGATGAGGTACAAAGGAAGGTAAAGGATGATCTGAATGTTGCCAGGCTGATCTATAGTAATAACCTTGAGCAGCTTAACTTTCAGCTTCAGTCTCTTGCATTAAGGACATCCCTACGTAAGGCTATAGCTAACAAAGATTTTGATGGATTATCAGATCTTGCAGGATTAATCTGTGATAAATCTTCCGGATTTAATGATCAAATATGCCTAGGTCTGGATATGCTATCAATAGTTGATTTAGGCGGTCACGTGTTGTACAGGGCTTCCAATCCAGGTATGCAAGGAGATACCGTCCTATGGGATCCTATCATAAAGAAGTGCTTGGATGAAAAGGTTCCAATAGCATCTACTGAGATTATCTCTATAGATAACATAAGAAGAGAAAACCCTCACCTTGGTCAAAGAGTGAGCATAAATATCCGAAAGACACCTCAATCTATAGAGATAACGGAGAACATTTTGTCAAGTGGCATGGTATTAAGGGCTGCTCACCCCATATTTGATAAGCGAGGAAATATGTTAGGCGCCCTGGTGGGTGGTATACTCTTAAACAAAAATTATTCTATTGTAGATAAGGTTAAAGAAACCGTTTACTTCGATGAAAAATATAAAGGTAAGGATATGGGGTTTGCCACCATATTCCAGGATGGAATTCGAATTTCTACTAATGTACCCACGCGGGATAACAAAAGGGCAATAGGTACCATTGTATCTAAAGAGGTCTACAACAGGGTCATTGGTCAAGGTAAGGATTGGATTGGAAGGGCATTTGTTGTAAATGACTGGTATATCAGTGCATATACACCTATATACGATATTAATGATCGCATTATTGGTATGCTCTATACAGGCATTCTAGAGGCAAAATACCGTGATATGAAGCTACACACAATATTGATGTTTCTGGGAATTACTATATTGGGTATGATAGTTGCGTTTATTATCTCTTATTTTTTAGGTAATAGCATTATAGGAAGGTTCCGTATTTTGAAGAAGGCTACAGAAGCCGTTGCTGCAGGAAACCTTACTTACCAACTTCCAAAAGACAGCTCATCGTGTTGTATCATATTGGATGATGCATTTAATAATATGGCAAGGTCCTTAAAGGACAGGGATGATCGGCTTAAAGAGGCCTTTATGCAGATAACCCGCACGGAGCGTCTAGCTGCCTTGGGTCAGATGGCTGCAGGTGTTGCGCACGAGATAAATAATCCTTTAGGTGGTATCCTGTTATACAGCAATCTAATCCTTGAAGATCTGTCAAAAGACGATCCTTTAAAGGAAAACATAGAAAAGATAATCTATCAGACTGATCGATGCAAAAAGATTGTGCAAAACCTTTTAGATTTTGCAAGGACACCCTCAGGAGAAATGGTGTTTCTCAATATAAACGATGTCCTTACTACAACACTAAACCTGGTGAAAGATCAATCCATGTTCCATGGTATAGGTATAGAGACTAGATTAGAAGAGGGCCTGCCTGAGGTAAAAGGTGACAGATCAAGACTTGAACAGGCATTTTTAAATCTTATCATTAATGCTGCTGAGGCCATGGATGGGAAGGGAAAGCTTTCTATAAGGACTACATTATCCAGTACTTCTCATGTGAAGATATTCATCTCTGATACAGGCGGTGGCATAGACAAGGCATATCTTCCCCACATCTTTGAACCTTTCTTTACAACAAAGGATCCAGGCAGGGGTACTGGACTGGGCCTTTCAATTACCTATGGGATTATAAGGAGGCATAATGGGTTTATTGATGTAGAAAGTGATGAAGAAAAGGGTACCACATTTATAATCTCCTTGCCCATAGGTACTGATTCCGATAACAGTAAAGATCAGGATCAAGAGGGGATTTCTAGCATTGGCTAGTAAGAAAAAAAAGATATTAGTTGTAGACGATGAAGAGAGCATCCGGGATGGTTGCTATCAAACACTATCCCGTAGAGGTTATCAGGTAGATACCATAGGTGATGGGCTCCAGGGCCTTGATATGGCCATAAAAGATTCTTATGATTTGATTCTTTTAGATATCCGTATGCCTAAGATAGACGGGATAGAGGTATTAAAAAGTCTAAAGAAGGATCACAATATATCAGCAAAGATAATTATTATAAGCGGATATGGAACCATACCTCTAACTGTTGAGGCAATGAAGCATGGTGCCTTCAATTTTCTGACAAAACCCTTTAACTCACGTGAACTCATACAGATTATTAAAGAAGCCCTGTATATGGATGAAGTAAGCCAGAAACCAGAAGAGGAGGAACACCTCTTTGAAATGGTAGGGGATAGTGATTACATAAAGGAGCTTAAAGGTACGATCAAAAAGATAGCTAAGACCGATAGTGTAGTCTTAATTACTGGTGAGAGTGGCACAGGAAAAGAGCTTGTGGCTCGAACGATTCATATTCTAAGTGATCGCTCTGACAAACCTTTTGTCCCTGTAGACTGTTCCAGCCTGGTAGAAAATCTTATGGAAAGCGAGCTATTTGGTCATGTCAAAGGTGCATTTAGCGGTGCTACTTACTCGCGAGATGGTCGTTTTCAAAGGGCAGACAAAGGGAGTTTGTTTCTCGATGAGATTTCGAACATAAGTTTAAGTATCCAGGCAAAGTTGTTGCGTGTTATCCAGGAACAGGAAGTGCCCAAAGTGGGGACAACATTGCCTGACAAGGTAGATGTAAGGCTCATTACTGCAACCAATAAGGATATACGGGCAGAGGTAGAGGCAGGCAATTTCCGGGAAGACCTGTTTTATCGAATTTCAGTAGTGCCTATACACATAAAACCCTTGCGGGAGCATAAATCAGATATCTTACCTATTACTGAATACTATCTGGAGATATATAAAAAGAAACATCACAGCAAGGTCAGATATCTCTCTGAAGAGACAAAAAAGTCTTTGCTTGCATACCACTGGCCTGGCAATATCCGGGAACTTAAAAATACCATCGAAAGACTATGTGTACTGTGTGACCATGAAGTTGTGACTCTATCTGATATCCTTTATTATGGGCAAACCATAGATACCAAGGCCCCTATAGTAGATATGTTTTCTGGCACAATGACTTTGATAGATGTGGAAAAGGCACATATTGAAAAGGCACTGCGTCACTTTAATGGCCAGATCAATAAGACTGCAAACTTCTTGGGTATTGATAGAAAAACCTTGAGGATGAAGATACGTAATTATGGCATTGAGATCAAAAAGTAGTGGGCTTAACTCTAAGTATTATATTGGACGATTGTCAGGAACGTTACAGGATCTACGATCTTAATCCCTTGAAAGGTCTTTAACTCGGTAAGGTGGTGGTCTCCGGATATGATGAAATCTGCTTCGCCTTCTACTGCACAGACAAGGATCATATTGTCAGAAGGGTCATCTTGTATCGCTTTTATATTTAGCTTTCCAGGCGTTATGGTCGCAACCTTGCTCATTTTATCAATAAAACCATTAACTTCTTTGAGTGTTATCTTCCTTCTTTTCATCAGTTTCAAAAGCTTAGGGTATTGCAAAACACGATGTGTTTCTTCAAGCATAGCATGAGAAACAACCAAGTTAAATGTTCCCTGAAGGGCGAGCTTAAGGATAGCAGCGGGTTTGCCCTGAGGGGTAAGTATGGCACTGACCAGCAGATTGGTATCGAGTACAAGCCGAATCATATATCTCTAGCTGCCTTGACGGCCCCATTGATTGCCTTTTCAACTGCTTCAGGATCTTCACCCCTCATCTTTTCCCATATCTGGGCAAGTGCTTGCAATGCAGCCTCGCGCTCTTTTTGGAGGATTTCGTATTTTTCCATAGAAATAATTGCCACCAGAGGCCTTCCTGCTCGTTCGACAATGTAATCATTCCCTTTTAAAGCTACCTCATTCATGATCTGTCCAAGGGTTTGTCTGGCCTGCATAGCTGATATTTTTTTAAGCATTCTCCTATACCTCCTGAGTCAACCATACTAACTATATTAGTTAATATAACTTACATAAAATCCTGTCAAGAGATTCTAACCACTTTCAATATTGATGCATTCGTAAAAAGTCAAACTCGGTGACTCAGTCATTCCTGCCTGCTGCAGGCAGGTCGACCGTAGGGAGAAATCTTGTGAATTCAGCATGTTGCATTGGAAAGATTTCT
>JAGGYK010000037.1 GCA_021162585.1 Deltaproteobacteria bacterium | reverse complement strand
TTACCAGTAAGGTGCAACCCTTCAGTAAAGATTTCTCCTCGATATATTCAATTTTTAAGCTTTGATTTCTTCAAGCAAGATAGCAGCTATACGGAATTTACCGATAACACAGTGCATGCTAATTAGTCGTAGGTATATTTGGTTAAATTACGATTATAGGCCCCATTTTCCATAACATATTGAGGCAATTGGCTTTGCCCAACTTCTTTTTGGATTGCTTACGAATAAGTCTAGGGTTTCTTTTAGAATGTCTCTATCGCCAAGGTCCTGGAGCAAACCATGTATTGTCAAGAGTGGAATTCATCCTGATTGCATTTGCTATTGGAACAAGAAATTCAGACAGAAGAGAGCATATTTCAGCAAAATCGCTTGTGACAGAATCCTCACCAAGTTTTTTCAGGAAAGCACTCCATTGAGTGGATTTGGCTTTTATAAAGGTGTCAGTAAAGGAAACAATCTCATCTGGAAGATCAGTCCCCCGATTTTTCAGAGTTATCGCGGTAGCTTTAGAAAGCTTTTCCCCTTCAAAATCAAACTGTCTGGCAAGCAGCCAGATGTCATAGAAGTCCTTCATTCGGCTGTTGAGCACCCCAAGTTTGATCATGGCTTCAAATTTCTCTGCGATTGCACTTTCCCGGCTGTATCAGACCAAACGTGGCGAAGGGTAATCGAGAATGGTTGGAAGTTCAACTTCTTCCGGGCCAGGAAAGACAATATCACTGAATCCAATGTCGACTTGCATGGCGATCTTGGCAGAATCCAGCTGTCCGGAAAATCGTATGCGAACACCTTCATAATCAGCATCTTCTGTGATACGCTCACCATGAATACTGTCCAGATTAAATTCCAATCCATCCGGTTCCACTTGTACAGAACATATATCACGGATCTGGTCTTCTATCCTTGCCACTTCGTTACCCGTTTTCCCGAGCATGTCAATGTCCATTGTAGGACGAGAAATGGGAACCTGCCAGGCCCGAAGCATCAATGCACCTTTAAGGATAAACGTGTGTGCATAGGAAGATCTGGAAAGGCGGTAAAGAAAGCGTTCCATCGCATAATACTGAAGCAGTTCATTGAAAGGGCGTTTATCCATTCGGGCCTTATTGAGAAGACGCTGACGAACAGAGCCGGCAATGTTTCGGGATTCCTTTTTATTCACAGCATCGCTTCCAGATAAGGCGTCATAATCTTCTCCACCCGGCATATGCGGGCATATTTAATGAGTTCGTCTGAGTTGAAAGCCTTCTTCGTTTTGTAGAGTTTCAGTGCTTCAAGGACAACATCCATACCCAGATTATTACGAAACTTAAAGCAATCTGCCAGTGTCTTTTCCTGCCTGTAGACGCGAACAGTCACTCCATCGATGGTATGTTCTTCGATCCCTGCCTCGAAAGCAGCCTTGGCAAAACGGTGTACGGATATCGGCGGATAGTCTATCCGTGGGAGCTCAGCCCCTTTTTCCAGAGCGATGGATACTTGGTGGGGAATTTGTGTGGTAAGATCGTGAAAGGATAGTGCTGAAATCAGACATACCACTGCTTTAGGGATTCGAAGTGCTATAGTGACAAGGTCGGGTTCAGAAATATGCGGAAGTTCTGTGAGACGATAGATACCACGAGAGACTTGCTCAAGTATCCCTTTGTCGCGGAATGAATACAGGGTGTAACGGTTAATACCCGATGCGATTGCTTCGGCCATACGGATTTGCCCGCCCTTGGCTTTTATTATTTCAATCGCCCTTACATATCGTTCTTTTCCGCGGCTTCGCATTTTCATATCAGACATTTTCCCATCACTTATTTATATCTATAGGTAATATGTCTGAAATATATCAAATGTCAACTATTAGAAAAATGTGTGTCAAAACTATTTAGAAATGTCCCCTTTTTAACTTATTAGAAGTGTCCCTTTTGCAGGGTATTTGATTGAGGTGAGGGCAAAGTGGATATTATCAAATAGTTTTGACACTACGGCATTTTGTGGTTGATTTTTTCCTGCATATTGCTATGCTATATTAATAACACAAGAATTGGGGCAACTGATGCAAGGCGTTAAGAGGCTTTTTGGGTTCGTAGTGTTCCTGGCATGCATGGCCCTTATGATTGCCGCATGTGATGAGGGGGATAAAAGGTATTATTATTTAAGTGCCTCTCCAGAGGAAGGCCCTTCTGAGCCGGAGGAGCCCTCACCCCCTGCGTTCTTTGCCGGTGCAGGAAGGGCAGATATTACCCCTCATACTGGCATTGTAATGATGGGCTATGCCGATTCTGCCCAGATTGCAAATGGATATCATACCCGTCTCTATGCACGAGCGCTCGTGCTGAAGGATAAAAATAATACAAAACTCGCCTTGGTACAATGTGATCTGTTATGCGTAAGTGGCGGTATTCATAGGGCAGTAGCAAAAAGCTTAGCTGATATCGGCATTGATGAAGCACATCTGCTTATCAGCGCCACTCACACGCACAGTGGTCCGTCAGCATTCTTTCCCTACTACTCATTTAACTTTCCACCACCTCCAGTTTATGATCCTTCTATACACGATTTTCTTGTAACTCAGATCACAAAGGCGGTTAGGGAGGCAGATAATAACCTCAAGCCAGCCAAGCTCGCTATGGGCTATGGTGAAATAACCGAGACAACAAAGAACAGAAGCTTGGCTGCTCATCTGGCGAACTATGGTATAGATATTTCCCCAGAGGAAGCTGACCCGGACATGGCACCAGGCGGCCGCCTCAGCACCATTGATCCGGTCCTTACTGTGATTCGGGTGGATCAAGTAAGTGAAACAGGGCCTGTTCCCATAGGAGTATATACAAATTTCGCTATCCATGGTACCTCAATACATAAAGACAATCTACTCTACAGTGGTGATAATCAGGCTGCTGCAGAGAGATTTGTTGAAAATAGCATAAAAAACCTTGCCCTCAAAAATGGTACCATTCTTCCCGAAGGCCATGAGATTGTCTGTGTATGGGCAAACGGCAATGAAGGAGATATGTCCCCAGGGGTGGATGAGGATTTTACAGGCAAAGGGTTCAATGCCTACAGTGATGCTGAGATCTCCGGGGCTGAGCAGGCAGAGGAGGTTTTGAGGGTATATAAAACCTTGGAAGAAGAACTTAACGATGAGGTTATCCTAGATTCGAGATTTACGTATATAAACATGGCAGGCCAGGAGGTGGAGGGTACAAATGGGGAGAGGCTAAGTCCATATGCAGCATTTGGCGTACCCTTTGTTGGTGGTGCTGAGGATGGCCCAACACCTATACATGATATGCTTCAAACCGAATCAGGCTTCTGGGCCCTCCCTGTAGATCTTCCATTTCAGGGGAATAAGGTGCCATTGTTTGTGGTTCCTCCAGGCACCTTTTTCCCGGATATCGTACCTTTCCAGGTAATGCGGATTAATGACCTGATCCTGGCAGCAATCCCGGGAGAGCCTACAAAGGAGACCGGGTCTAGGATAAAAAAGGGCATCCTCGATACGTGTGGTTCCTTTGGGATAAGCCATGTGGCTGTAGTAGGGCTTGCAAACGAATTTATGGACTATGTCACCACTCCTGAAGAGTATAGCAAACAACACTATGAAGGGGCTCAGACCATACTCGGCCCTCTAGAAGACATATTTGTAAAAAATATGCTCGTGAAACTGGCAAGGCGCCTAGTGGCTGGTGAGCCAGCACCTTGGTCTGTTGACCCATCCCCAGAAGATGAGATGTATGCGGGAGGTACCTCAGACGAAGAAAAGGATCATAACACAGAGGGTGCTGGAGAGATCGTATCTGAACCTGATTCAATAGTACAGAGATTTAATGTAGTCTCCTTTTCCTGGGTTGGGGGCCATCCTGAAATAGACCATCATCCAGATGAAGACTTTGTTGTTGTAGAGAGAAAGGCAGATGATAATGAAGCATGGGAAAAATATCTTGGGGATGAGGGTCTTGAGATAACGGTTCGCAATGAGAAAGCCGATGAGAACCTCTACCACTGGTGCGCTCACTGGGATCTCACCAAGGATGTACCGGAAGGAAGGTACAGATTCGTGGTGTATGGAAAGGCCATGTCGAATAATGAGGAGATCCCCTATGAAATAGCCTCAAATAGCTTTACTGTAGGGCCATCGGATGCATTAGGGATAGAAGATATTGTAAAAGAAAACAGCTCTACCTTTATTGTAAAGGTTATGTATCCAGATCCTGACCCTGCGATACATTTCAGGATGAGGGAAAAGTATGCAAAACTGACTTCAGTAACGGTTGCATTAAACGGAAAAGCTGTTAATGCAACGCTCTTAGATCCTAGCGAAGGCAAGATTCAATTAGAGGTATCAGTAAAATCAGGGGACATCCTGGAGATACCATCTCAAGGGGCTTATGACCCATTTGGGAATTATAATTCAGAAGGTTACGTACTTGAGATTGAGTAAGATAAGCACCAAGGCGGGAGAGGTCTAAGGCGAAAGGCCTAAGGAGAGGGCTGGAAAGATGAAAAGACAACATTTATTAAAAATCACACGACGAAGGTTTTTAAAGATTACTGGTGCAATCTCAGCATCATTTATGTTTTTAAATCCCTTAAGGCTATTAGCAGATACCTCATCTGGAGTAATTGAGAGAAATGACCTAGAAATCACTCCTGATATCCAGAGTGCTACTGGCTTCAGTGGTGAGCTTTTAGATTTTGCCCAGGTCTCGGATGTCCATATCGTAGATGAAGGACATCCCTTAAGGTTCGAGGAGCTACAGGTAGCTGGTGTTGCCCCGGCCATCTTTGCCCAAGGAGACCCATATATAGAATCTATATCCAGGGATTAGGATCCTTATTCAGCTGTGGGATGGGACGCGACCATACGCTCCATAAACAAGCATCATAGAGGAAAGCCCATGGACTTCCTCATGGCCACAGGGTATCATACAGACACTGACCTGGAAAACGAACTCAGGTGGTTTATCGAGATCGCAGATGGTTATATCTCTGAGGATTACTATGACCGTGAGGGAAAGAAAGAGATGAAACCTGTGGACCCAGAAGGCATTGACCCAACCTTACCCTGGTATGTAACCCTAGGCAATCATGATGTAGAGTATGAAGGTTCTGTGAATAACGAACTTTTCTTGGGCCGATTGGTAGGTATTGCAAGCCTTGAAGAATCCGACCCTAGCGACGAGATTAGCCTCTCTGCCCCTGATGAGCTATGTGATCAGGACGAGGCCATTGAGCTATACAAGATATCCCAGACCGATCCATGGTAGCATGGATTTAAAAACATGCCTCCATACAATGTAGGATACAAGGAGGGATACTACAGTTTTACCCCTAAACCCTATATCCACTGTATTGTCCTCAATACTGCCAACTATAACCCTGAGGGAGGCTATCCTAAGAGACATTGGCTAATGCAGTTTTGGATCGAAGGCAGTTTGAATGGATGAAGCAAGAAATAGAGGCCAATTCGGACAAGTTCTGCCTGATCTTTCCCCATCACGCGACCTGGACAGAAACGGGGGGACGTAGACAGAAACGGGGGGACGTACATTAAAATATGAATTTAATTATCAAATATTACGTACGACTTAACTTCAACGATGACTTTTCCTTTCGAACTCCATTAAATGAGGGACCAAGTCTTCGTTTGACTCTTGCTTTTAATTATGACATCTAAAAAGAGAGGAACAACGGGGTCAGATCGAGGAGTAACAGGGTTAGCCCTTGACATTGGACAAAATGAAAACTGGCCTAACCATTCATTCCAACCGACCGCTAAAAGCGGTGGCCGAATTTAAATGTTAGGCGAAATAACAAAGGAGATTGCAGTATGATTTGGACGCTAAAAGTTGAATTATTGTTTGGTATCTATGCTGAAGCGGAATGTATAAGGATCATAGAAATTAATTCATCATCCATATTGGAAGATCTTCATTTTGCGATACAAGATGCCGTGGGTTTTGATAATGACCACTTGTATGAGTTCTACATCTCAAAAACTGAAAGGAGCAGAGATAGGATAAGGTTCGATGATGAAAATAGAGGTATTTACAATGTAACTCTAGAGAGTCTTTATCCGTTAGAAAAGGGGAAAAAGCTATATTACTTATTTGATTATGGAGATAATTGGCTCTTTAAGATAATAAAAAGTCGAAAGAAACCTACAGAACCTATAAAGGGCCTTGATTACCCAAGGGTTGTTGAAAGTATAGGTGACAACCCAGAGCAATATCCAATATACGATGAATAGCAATCAAGAAAAATTGCCTAACAAGGCGCTTCATAGCGGCAGATTGGCTTTGTCGTTCGGCAGCTAAAATAATAGTATGAATGCATGGGGTTGACCCAATGAAGACAACACAATATTTTCAATACACGAGGAAAGGAAGGATCGAGCATCAATCAAAGAAGAATGGATACAATTCGTTATTGATCATCCTGAGAAAACTATATTACAATCGGATGGACGAATAAGGAAATGGTCAAGAATACAAGAGGTAGATAAACATCTCCGAGTTATTTTATATGAAAATAGGGGTCAGAGAGCAGGGGCCGGGGGTCAGTTTGAGACGGGGGAGACAGCGGACTGGGATGTTGTTTTGTTTTCATCCTTCAGTGTCTCCGACAGGACATGGGGCTATATGAAAATAGGCACAAAGCTTTGTAGGGGCCTTTTGCCCTCATCGGCCCGCTTAAGGGAACGGGCTCTACATTGTGATACGTTCATTTTCATACTTGGTTGTGAGCGTGGATCGCTCATGCGCGTTTATATGAAAATAGCTATCAGCATTCAGCTTAAGGACGAATATGAAATAATTTTAATCACTTACGAGAGGAGGGATGAGGGGCTCTTGAGCGGTCATTTAAGGAAGGTAATGGGTCAGGCCGTCCTAAGCCGAGAGGAAAAGGATGAGATGCCAATATGAGAAAAAGTATGATCATACTAATTATCTTAGCTGCAGTGGTTGGACTCGGCTATGTCTATCTCCAATCTAGAGTTCTTACCACTGGAGAGGAATACCTTCCCGATAGTAAGGTAATAGAAAGACTTAAAGTCATTAAAGTGCACGAGAAAGATGGCGTATATACATTCGATGATGCCCGAATGGAGAGGAGGGATGGGAATATCATCCTACACCTGAAGGGTAGTCCATACGAGATGGGATATCAGCATGGGATACTCCTTAAAGATGATATCAGGGAAGGGGTTGTTCCGATCTTTGCTGATCCCATATCTCACGTTTCTGAATATCGGGACAAGCCTGCCTGGATGAGGAAACTACTCTTGAAATACTTAGAGTTCGCTGTTTATGCCCCTGTGGAGAGGAACACTCCCCAGGAATATCTGGAAGAGCTGAAGGGTATTGCTGACGGTTGTGGCCTAGATTATAAGACCATCTTTATCGCTAATTTCAAGTCGGATCTAGCCATGGCTATGATGCCAAAGGTTATTGAGAAGAGGGCAGGGGATTTAGGGCTCACCGTAGGATGCTCAAGTTTCGCAGTTTCAGGTCCTGCCACGCTTGATGGCAAGCTCATCTTCGGACGTAATACTGATTACAGTGGCCAGGGACGGTGGGGACATCATCAGACCATTGTGTTTTATGAACCCAAGGACAACTATTCTTATGTCAAGGTATCGACAGCAGGCCTGATCAAGTGCAACTCTGCCATGAACGAGATGGGACTAGTCATCGGTGGGCACTTTATGGGGTTTTCCGGCTCTAGTCCTGAAGGGGTCTCCTTTACCATCCTGGAGAACGAGATCATGAGGAAGGCCAAAAATATTAAGGAGGCAATAGGTATCCTTAAGGAACACCATCTAGGCGGCACATTCGGGTTTCTGATTGCCGATAGCAAGTCCAGAGATGCGGTGGCTATAGAGGCTACAGATGATGTCATGGGAATACGAGCTATGGAGGGTGGTAGCATCTGCCTTACTAACTTTGCCACTACTCCAGAGCTTAAAAAGGTTGACCTGGTTGCCAAGTACAATTTGGTGATGAGGGATATGGTGGGGAGGTATACCAGACTGGAGGAGCTCATAAAGGAGAATTATGGGAGGATAACCCCGGCGGTGGCGGCGGAGTTTATGGGGGATCATCTCGACATCGTTGCAGGTAAGGAGCGGGGTACGGGTATAACCATTTGTGCAAGTAATAATGTCACCTCAGTGGTCTTCTTGCCAGAGGAAGGCTTTTTTTGGGTTGCTACAGGAGTTGAACCTGCCTGTAGCAATAGGTATATAGGATTTGATTTTTGGGCGGAGATAAAAGGTGAGAGACCTGATATTTCTCCAGAAGTTCTTTCTGGCTATCAGTGGAAGAACAAATCCCACAAGCAGGGTCTAATGGCCTTTATGGAGGCTTATATAGCCTATGAGCAAGATCCCCGGGATACCGAGCAAGTCCTTTTCCATCTAGGTAGGGCCAGGGATGTGGATCCCCAGGAGCCGATATACAATCGTATGATTGCAAGGCTCCTTATCCATCAAGGAGATTACCACAAGGCAATAGAACTCCTCCATACTTCTTTAAATCTTCCTCAATCCCCTAATGAAAGTGCTCTGACACATCTCCTTCTGGCTCAGGCGTATGACCTTGAAGGAAAGAGAGAGGATGCTCTCTCGATGTACCAGAAGGTGATGGCGCTTCGGGGAAAATATGGAAGGGATTATCTTTTGGGGATAAATGATATGGTGTGTGGATTTGCTCAAAAAGGGATTAACTCTCCCTTTACCACCAGAGATATACATGATATCTCTATAGGATTCCACACAGAGACAGGACTAGAATAAGCAAAGAGATCAATTTATACTAAATAGTTTTAACCCTCTTTTCTTTTTTGCTTCAGCTTGGCCAGGATATCAGCATGTGTCTTTCGGTTTATGGGAAACCAGATCAGAAGCGGAAGACTTAAAAAGGTAAGGAGTGCTGGTATAGGGCCAAAAAAGAGCCTGATACCCAAAAGGGAGTTTGCTGTCTGCGCAACTTCCGGTACAAAGCCAAAGAGCTTTAGGACCCATCCACCTACAAATAAAGCCAGAGCATTGGATATCTTATCTACAAGACCCTTTACACCATAGTACATCCCTTCCCGTCGTTCTCCTGTTATCAGCTCATCGTACTCTACCACGTCGGGCAAGATCGACCAGGGTAGAACCCATTGAGCCGAGAATCCAAAACCGGCCACAAAGATGATAACATATATCCATATGCTTTCCCCCTGGGGGAGGAAGAAAGTCGATGCCATAGCCCCAAAACCGATAAAGAGCCCCAGGGCATAGGTTGGTCCCTTGGCCCATTTGTCTGCAATCCACTTCCAGAAAAAGAGAAAGGCACCAATGGTTACTAGCAGCAAGACCATAACCATAGGAATTTGATCCTTCATATTAAGCTGATAGGTAAGAAAGAATGCCGTGTAAGACATGACGAGCATAAAGCTCATGCCAGTGAACATGGTCTGTATAAGCAGATAATTAAACGGTTTGTTCTTAAAGCAGGTGAAGATCGATTTACCTACCGGGAGTTCAGAAGGCGGGCCCTCCAACCCTTTTCTCTGTTTAACCCCAAACGCGGTGATATAGAGGCAGAGAACGGCGAATGCCCCGAACATTATACCCATCATACTCCAACCGATTTTCGCTGTCATAAAAAGCCCTGCAATAAAAGGCGGAAACCCTGCCCCTGCCATATAACCGATGGTGCCGCCGATCATACGAAATGTGGTCAGGCTGGTTCGCTCATCATAATCCCGGGTGAGCTCAGGCGTCATAGCATAGTAGGATACTGACGTGACGGTAATAAAACTGTAGTATAGGATGAAGGTTGCTGTAATCCAGACCGCTGTCAAAATTGTTGAAAGGCCCTCCGGCATTCTCCAGAGCAGGGCAAAGGATAAACCCAGTGGAATAGAACCGTAATAGAGATACACCTTGCGCCTGCCGTAACGCGATTTGGTTCTGTCAGAGATCCATCCGAAAAGTGGGTCATTTACGGCATCCCACAGTTTTCCCAGCAAAAGTGCCGTGCCCACCAGGGCAGGATCAACGTGGGCAACGTCGGCATAAAAGAAAAGGATGAAGAATGCCACGGCGGCGAGACACATGGATATCCCGATATCACCGAACAGGTATAATATTTTTGTAGATATATTAAGTCTGTCTCGTTCTGTAATGTTGTTCATGTTTACCTCCCAAGGAATATTTTACTCTTTTGGTGAAGCGATCTTTTTTGTCTTGCGATAGAGATCAGCCACCCTCGGATAAAAATCCTGATAGCATTTGTACATGGTTTCATACACTGCTCGGTTCTTAGGGTTTGGCTCAAATCTGTCTCTTTGATGCACCATTTTTTCTATTCCCTCTTGAAAGCTGGAGAAAAGCCCGGAGCCTGTGGCGTTTATAATGTTTCTGGCGTTGATGTTAAGGATATGGCCTGTTTCCCTGTCTTGGGCCTCCACACCCACAGCCCTTTCGTTCTTTGTGACTACACGTTTCGCCCTGACATAGTTTACAGCCACCCCGCCCGACATGACCCCCTCCTTTACAACCTCTATGGTGAGGCGGGCATCATTTATAATGCACTCGTAAAGCAAGGATCCCGAATGAAGCCCCGGGAACTTGAGATTAGGCTCCAACATCTCAATCTCTTTCTTGGATAGATGCCGTGTGTTTTTGTAGTTCTTCCACCCTGAGAGTGCATCGTAGATTTTAAAATACATCCTCATGGCCAGTGATTCGGTTGCGTTATAATTAGCATAGATAATGGGCACGGGTCTGACCATGTTTGGGAATGCATTTCTCATCCAATCCCGTTCGTGGGTCTCTTCCCTAACCAGGCCGAACTCTAGGTTCACGATATATCTGGCGCCCCCGTGGGCAAGACGGGTGCTTTTGGAAGAGGTGCCAAAGGCAAAGTCGTCTTTTTCAATGAGGGCAGCCTTTATGCCCTGCAATCCGCACCCCCTCAAAATACCTGCCCCAGTGATCCCACCTCCGATTATCAGGACATCATAGGTAGTTTCACAGAGCTGCTCGAGGTATTCGGGCCGTCTCTTTGCACTCCACGACATTAATTCGGTTTTCATCACAGCACCCTTTCAAGAAAGAGAGGAAGGTCAAGTATATCGACGGATCCTTTTCTTTCTGGTTTATTCGAGTCATTTTCACCTCCGAGATTTTCCAGAATTACATTTCGGCAGGTAGGACATCCCATGACCATCACCTCTGCACCGGCATCTTCAGCTAAGGATACAAGGCGAAGAGCCATCAGCTTAGTAATTTCAGGGTGGGTTATCTCGAGCCCGACACCATAACCGCAGCAGGGTGCTTGATCTTTAAGGTTGTGGGACAGCACGATTCCTCGCCGCCAAATCTCGTTGTAGGTCCGCGCGGCCTCGGTGCCCTTTTTCAATTGTCCCACAAAAGTAGGGTATATCATCCCACCGGTGGGATAGAAATGAGAGAAGTGGGCAGCCAGAAACATATTCATTTTCTCCACGGTTTCTTTGAGCTTTCTTTGAATAGCGACAAGATAGTCAAAGGAGCCGGCAGAGTCGATACAGCCCGAGACCCTGATATAGCCCGGGAAGGGTATACCGAAGAGAGGATGGTCACTGGTGGGAAAGGCGATAGAAAAGCGTTTCTTTCCCCACCACTCACGGGCAGGGCCTTCGCCAAGGTCTTCGGCCTTGAGAGCATGAGCGATCTTCATGGTCTCTTTTAATTCCAGGTCGCAGAGTTCCTCAAGGCCGTCAAACATAAGGGTCATTTGCGACCCGCTGTCCTGGTGCTGAAAGTATTGGGTTTCGAGCTCGTCATGGATGCGTATGGCAGCGGGCCAGAGCCCTCTCCTCATGATAAACCGGGCAGCATTCATAGCAGTGGGGAGGTCGGAAAACAAAAGAGATAAAAACTTTCTCGTCTACGGAAGGGCCTTATTCTTAAGGTTGCCTCGGTGATAACCCCCAAGGTCCCCTCCGCGCCCATGAAGAGGTAGTTAAAATTCGGCCCAGCCACGGAGTTAGGAACTGCCTTGGTCCGCATGACTTCTCCATTGGGGAGAACCACCTCCATCCCCTGAACCATCTCTGTGATCTTTCCATACTTCGTGGAGATAACACCGGCGCTCCGTGCCGAGAGGAATCCACCGATCCCGCTGACATGCTGTGACTGTGGGAGATGGTTCATGGTGTACCCAACGTTGTTTAAGGTCGACTCCAACTCATCGCAGATGAGACCGGGCTGGGTGGTGACCGTGTGATTATCCGTGTCGATATTGATAATCTTATTGAGGGCCTTTACATCAATAACAACCCCCCCAAAGATGGGTAAAGTGCTTCCGCCTCCCTGGGCGCCTCCACACTCTGGTATCACGGGGACTTTGCGGGTGTTGGCAATCTTGATTACCTCTGAGACCTCCTCGGTGGTCTCGGGCCAGACAACAAAATCTGCCTCCGGTGGTTTGCAGTCTCCCTCGGGGAGGGGGCAAGTCCAGGGGACGATTATGTCCCTGGAATATACCTCTTTGTCAATGAATGAGGTGGATACCTTTTCGGGCCCCAGGGCCTCGATGAGCTCATTTTCAACAACGGCTTTGTGAAATTGATACTTGGAATTGGTTTGGCTCATAGATTTCGCTCCTATCTCTCTTTTTTAATATAACTGTGGTTGGTAATGTAACATCTTTTCTGTAAATTAAAAGAGATGGCGTAGTCCTCAAGGTTTTCAAGGAAACAAATAAAGGAAAGGAGGACCATGGAGTTGAAATTATCAAAAAAAAGCCAAGAAGTCATCAAGGAAATTGTGGATAAAAGATTATTCGAGCATCCTTTGGCTTTAATCCGCCTTCGCGTCCGCTTAGACGGACAAAATTAGTAGCATTTATTATGGGTTTTTGATATACTAAAAATAGTAGGAAAAATGGGTTGCCATTTAACCTATCATGGCAGCAGATGAGCGAATGTCTGATCAGGCTTCGTGTCGTTTTGATGCTTTTGGCATCAATCTCGGCTGTGCCGGGGAAAAGCGCTACTTCGCCTATCAGACAGGTGATCGGTGAGCTTGATCCGCCTTAGACGGACCAAGCTCGTTTCGTGTTCGCTGGGGGAAAAGCAAGCTTTCCTGTCAGCGAACATTGCTTGCCCGCCGCCATGTTAAGTGAAATGTCCAAGCCCATTTACACAAAAATTCTAAAAGGAGGTAGACACAATGGCAGACAAGAAGGCAGATTTAGCTGGGCCTGGCATTGGCAACTATGACGATCTGGAAAAAATCCTGCCACAGGATTACAGCTCTCTCCTAACCCCGCAGGAAACGCAGAAGGCTATCTTTGCAGCAAAAAACTACATCGAGGAAAATCTATGCAAGGAACTCAATCTGATGATGGTTACGGTTCCTTTGATAGTAGATGTTGAGAGTGGCGTGAATGACATGTTGGACCGTGATGGTTCCCGTACCCCAATCCAGTTCCACATTTCAAACGACTATGACAAGCATCCAATCGATGCCCAGGTTGTGCAGGCTGCAACCAAGTGGAAGCGCATTGCGCTGAAGCAGTTCGGCATGAAGGTGGGTGAGGGTCTATGTACTGATATGCGTGCCGTGCGCAAGGACTACTTCCTCGATCACGATCACAGCGCATATGTGGACCAGTGGGACTGGGAGTTGGTGATAACAGAGGAACAGCGCAACCTGCAGTATCTGACGGAAGTTGTAGAGAAGATATGGAAGGTACTCAAGGGTGCCGAGACCCATGTTCAGCAGCTCTTCCCCCAGCTGAAGACAGACAAGTATCCCAACCTGCCCGAGGAGATTACATTTATACATGCTGAAGACATCCTTGACAGATACCCTGACCTGCCGCGCAAGCAGAGAGAGACAGCGATCATTCAGGAATACCCTGCGGTCTTCATCTATGGGATCGGCTGGACGCTTGACGACGGCTACCCGCATGAAATGAGAGCGGCAGACTACGACGACTGGATAACAGAGACAGTGTCAGCCAACGGCAAACCCATGCATGGTCTTAACGGTGATATTCTTGTCTGGAATCCGGTGACAAAGCGCCGCCACGAACTGACATCCATGGGTATCCGCGTGAACGCCGAAACGCTCAAGAAACAGCTGGAGATTACCGACCAGCTTGATCTCCTCAAGCTGCCATACCATCAGGCAATCATTAACAACGAGATCCCGCTCAGTATTGGTGGTGGGATTGGGCAGTCCCGCACCTTCATGTATTTACTCAAGAAGGCGCACATTGGAGAGGTTAGTGTCACTGTGTGGCCGAAGATATTCAAGGATATATGCAAGAAAAAAAACATCCATGTTCTGGAATGAACAGGGAGACGTCGACAATACACTTCACATATCAACCTGATGTGTAGACAAATGAAGCCCCGTCTGTTTCGATGATGCTTCTCCTGATAAGGGGCTCCTGTATTGATGTGCTGAAGCGTGTAAAAAAACCTATCAAAGAAAGGACATTTACTCTATTTTGATGCATTCGTAAAAGGTCAAACTCGGTGAATCGGTCATTCCTGCCTGCCGGCAGGCAGGTCACTCGAAATGACAAGTTAGATAGACTTTTTACGAAACCATAAAGATTAAAGGGATTTGAAGATATGATAGATCTTTTACAAAACTACCACCCTATAATACAGGCTCTTTTTGCAACATGTTTTACATGGGCAGTAACTGCTCTTGGGGCAGCCGGCGTATTTATGGCCAGGGATATAAACAGGAAGATACTTGACGGGATGCTTGGTTTTGCCGGCGGAGTAATGATCGCTGCCAGTTATTGGTCACTGCTTGCTCCAGCCATTGAGATGTCAACAGGCAAAGATATTCCTGCCTGGTTTCCGGCTGCTGTGGGTTTCCTTGTGGGAGGTGTTTTCTTGCGGGGTGTTGATAAAATACTTCCACACCTTCACATCGGCTTTTCCTTAGAGGAAGCTGAAGGGATTAAGACAAGCTGGCAGCGGAGCACCTTGCTTATTCTTGCCATAACCTTGCACAATATCCCCGAAGGTCTTGCGGTTGGGGTTGCCTTTGGAGCGGCGGCTGCTGGTTTTCCTTCTGCTACTTTAGCAGGGGCCGTGGCTTTGGCTATTGGTATCGGGATTCAAAATTTCCCAGAAGGGCTTGCAGTCTCTATGCCTCTTCGACGTGAGGGAATGTCTCGTCTGAAAAGTTTCTGGTATGGGCAGTTATCCGGAATAGTTGAACCTATCGCCGGTGTTATTGGAGCAGGAGCCGTTATCCTTGCACAGCCTATCCTGCCATACGCTTTGGGTTTTGCCGCAGGCGCCATGATCTTTGTCGTGGTCGAGGAGGTAGTCCCAGAATCCCAGCGTGGCGGCAATACAGACTTAGCCACCATGGGCGCAATGATAGGTTTTGCAGTAATGATGATACTAGATGTAGCATTTGGCTAGCCATAATAAATGCTTTGTAGTATATACAATCTCCTACTTAGTGGAAACCATGAATATATAGTAGTGAACAAAAATAAAGGAGTGCTGGTATGAATTTTGATCTAACTGATGAACAAAAGATGCTCAAAGAAACGGTTCGGAAATTTAGTGAAAAGGAGATAGCCCCTCTGGTCGAGGAGATGGACCGCGAAGAGAAGTTTATAGAAGACCTTTGGGAAAAGGCAAAACCTTTAGGGACTTTGGGAATGGGTATACCCCCTGAGTATGGTGGTATGCTTACTGACTACCTTTCCTTTGGCCTGATGGGGGAGGAACAAGGGCGGGTTGATGCTGGGGTTGCCACAGTTTTTGGGGCACATAGTCTACTTTGTGCCAATAATATTGCCCGTAATGGTACGGAGCAACAAAAGAAGAAATATCTACCGATTTTGGCAAGCGGCGAAAGAAGGGGTTGCATGGGTCTCACAGAGCCAGGTGCTGGATCAGATGCTGTATCCTTAAAGACAAGGGCGAAAAAGGTAGGTAATGAGTACATCCTAAATGGTACCAAGACGTTTATATCCAATGCACCTATTGCAGATACTGCTGTTATATATGCTACCCTTGATCCATCGCTTGGTGCAAAGGGACTCTGTGCGTTTATAGTGGAGAAAGATTTTCCTGGATATACCGTAGGGAGAAAGCTCTCTAAGATGGGGCTCCGTTCATCTCCGACCGGTGAGATTGTCCTGGAGGATTGTCATGTACCAGAAGAAAATCTCTTGGGGGGTGTTGAGGGCAAAGGATTGAGGCATATGTTTTCTGGGCTTGATATAGAAAGGTTTATGTGGGGTTGCCTTGCTATAGGTATTGCCCAGGCTGCCTTTGATGCATCTGTGAAATATGCCAGGCAAAGGGAGCAGTTTGGCCAGCCTATATTCAACTTCCAAATGATACAGGATAAGCTTGCTACAATGCTGGTAGAGATTGAGGCTGCCAGGTTGCTTGCATACAAGGGATTGACCTGTTGGGATCAGGGCAAGCTTGAGGAAGCCAGGATGCTGGCTGCACAGGCAAAGCTTTATGCATGCGAGATGGCAGTAAAAGTTACAGGAGAGGCAGTGCATATCCATGGCGGTTATGGTTATATGAAGGAATTTCCAGTAGAAAAGTACATGCGAGATGCTAAGGTCTTTCCCATAGGGGCAGGCACAACTGAGGTTCAAAAGCTGATTATTGCCCGGTACCTCAGGTAAAGGTTGCCCTTTTTATATTGACCTGTTCAGAGTGGTAATCTTCTGAATCTTAAAATCAAGACAGCACATATCTGTTTTCTAGGGTTGCCTCTTAGTGGCATTATGAAAAAGATAGGCTCAATTAATAATTTTTAGAATATATTGTATTCCGGATCTTTTTACCTTTGGTTTTAGGTGCAGGATCGGCCTTTATTTGATATAGCTAAGTTTGACGGTTTCGTAAAAAGTCACTGAATATGTCATTGCGAGGAGCTTAAACGACCTGTCTGCCGAGGCACAGGCAGGCGAAGCAATCTAATAATATCATATGGTTATGCAATACGAGATTGCTTCGCTTTGCTCGCAATGACAAGTTAAAAAAACTTTTTACGAAAACCGTCAGGTTTTAAAGGGCATAACTAAGTATTTTCAGAGGAAAGGAGAGATATATGTTTGATGAATCAAAGTGCGATTTTTGTGGTGACTGTCTGGCCAGGTGTCAGTATATTGACTTTGATCAGGACCAAGGTTCAAAAGAATTTGAGCGATTGGTCAAAGGAGAAGATGTAGATTGGCTGAAAAAGTGCATTACATGTTTTGCCTGTAATGAATATTGCACAAAGGGCGCAAGGCCATTTGATCTTATCTTGAAGAGAATGGAGGAGAAGGGTGACTATATTGATCCTGATTTGTTTTCTCTTGCACAGAATATGGTTACACCCAAGGGTGAATTTAGGCCCCCTGAAATAAAGGGACCGGTAATGTCTCTGTGTACGATTTATGTCAATATGCCATGGGCTTTCCAGGGGCAATTATTTGACGGCCTGACTCTGGTAAAGGGTCGTCATTACTTTTGTAATCTTATGTATCCCCATATGGGAAATGAGACACTCTTGCGCCAACGCCTTAAGCCATTAGTAGATAAGTTCGCATCTTTGGGCGTGGATGAGGTCATATTTATACATGACGACTGCTATTCTGCTATGACAGATAGTGCGTCTCAATATGGGATTGATGTGCCATTCAGACCTGTTCATATCTTTGAGTATCTTTTGAATTATTTAAAGGGCCACAAAGATAAAATCAAACCCTTGAACATGAAAGTAGCCTATCAAAGACCATGTGCATCAAGGCTGACCCCATGGAAGGATCCTATGCTGGATGAAATTTTCGAGTTAATAGGAGCGGAAAGGGTAGCAAGGAGGTATGAGAGAGAAAATGCCCTGTGTTGTGGTCAGGACATGGGCGGTCTTCAGGACAGGGGTGATAAATATCCTGAATATCAGGATCTCAACATAAAAGATGCAATAGATCATGGGGCACAGGCCATGATCTTTCTCTGTCCCCTGTGTTTGGATGCACTTTATAAAAAATGCATAGAGTCTGGTTTGAAGACCTATATGATAAGTGATTTGTGCAGGATTGCCTTAGGCGAGAAGCTCCCAGAAGATGCCTATAAAAATTTGGGGGCATGATTGTTTATATAAAAATAGTTGTCAGGGATCAGTTTTCAGGGATGGTTATTTTCTCAGCCCGATCATATTTTCATTCCTTTGGTTAATTAAGGCAAGCTGTTGACGTGCATTCATTAATATATTATTTTGTATAGATGACCGTTTAAAGTATACTGACGTGTTACAAGCAAGCTTTGTAGTAAAGATGGCTTAGTACAAACAACATTAGGAGGGCATTTATGTCCTTACTGGATAAGTACTACACCCAGGAACACAAAATTTTCAGGGAATCTGTAAGTCGGTATTTTGCCAAGGAGGTAACGCCCTATGTAGATGAATGGGAAAAAAATGGGATTGTACCCAAGGAAGTCTGGAAGAAATTCGGCCAGCAGGGCTTTCTATGTCCATGGCTTCCAGAAGAGTATGGCGGCGTGGGTGCTGACTTTCTGTATTCGCTCATCACGATTGAGGAGGCGGCCCAGACTAATTGCACAGGTTTTGCATTTCCGCTACATTCAGACATTATTGTCCCTTATATCTATAACTTTGGCAATGAAAAACAAAAAAAGAGGTGGCTGCCCGGTTGTGTGACAGGAGATATCATCACTGCGGTTGCCATGACTGAGCCAGGCACAGGCTCTGATCTGGGCGCCATCCGCACTACTGCAATAAAGGATGGTGATCATTATATAATAAATGGTCAGAAGACATTTATATCCAATGGGATACTCTGTGATCTTGTAATCGTTGCCGCAAAGACCGATCCCAAGGCAGATCCTCCATATGCTGGAGTATCATTAATAGTTGTGGAAGATGGCACGCCTGGTTTTGAGAAGGGTAGAAATTTGGATAAGATAGGCTTGCATTCTCAGGACACTGCAGAGATGGCATTTGTGGACTGCAGAGTCCCTGCAGAGAATCTATTGGGTCAGGAAGGCCAGGGTTTTTACTATCTTATGGAAGAGTTACAGCAGGAAAGATTAGTGAGTGCCATAGCGTCTCAGGTTGCGGCTGAAGGGGCCTTGCTGGCAACCATTGATTATACCAAGAGCAGAGAGGCATTTGGCAGGCCTATCAGCAGGTTTCAGTATATTTCGTTTGAGCTGGCAAAGATGGCAACAGAAGTTGAACTTGGCAGGACATTTTTAGAGAGCCTTATCATCGATCACATGGAGGGTAAGAAGATAGTAAAGAAGGCATCCATGGCTAAATACTGGATTGCTGAGATGCTAAATCGTGTAGCGGGTAAGTGCCTGCAGTTCCATGGAGGATATGGGTATATGGAAGAGTATCCCATTGCTCGCATATTCAGGGATGCAAGGGTTCAGACCATATATGCTGGGACCTCAGAGATCATGTTGCTTATTATTAGT
>JAGGYK010000259.1 GCA_021162585.1 Deltaproteobacteria bacterium | reverse complement strand
TTGATCCGGCCATTATTTTAAAATACGATTATGGAAGCTACAAGGGCTATGTTGCGGAAAACTTTGTGGCGCAGGAACTGCGGGCAACCGGTGTCAGAGATTTGTTTTGTTGGGAAGGGCGAACCTCCGAAGTCGAGTTTCTGCTGGAAACTCCATCGGGCGTTATTCCTTTGGAAGTTAAATCAGGGTGGATAACCCAGTCTAAAAGTCTGAACGTGTTTGAAAAATGTTACCATCCCCGGCAAAGTATAGTTCTGAGTGCCGGAAATGTAAAAACGCAGGGGTCTCGATTATATGCGCCTATTTATGCGGCAAGCCAGCTGGGGAGATTGTTATTGTATGCTTAGAGGAGAGATTTGTATAACGACGTCCCGCATGCTCCATAGTTTCGCAATACAAGTTTGAGAGGAAACCATGAAAGGCATGAAAGCAAAGAGGATAAGATTTAAGATCGGTAGTTTATGGGAAAGTCCGGCGCTACATATATTATTAACCAAAGAAAACGATGTAATCATTGCCCGCTGCTTGGATTTTACAGTTTCTTCCCATGGTAACGATGAAAAAAAACGCTTTGGAGGCATTAGCTGATTCTATAAAGGAATATATTCTGACCGCTGTAGAAAACGATGCGATTAATACAATTTTTGATCCAGCGCATGCTAAATATTGGAGGATGTATAACGAATTGAAAACCAAACAGTCTTCCAGGAGTCTAAAGATGTCTATAAAAAAATTATTAACATCTGTTACCAATGATAATCTCCAGCAATCAACTGCCGAAATAAACTATGCCTAAGCCTTTAGAATTAAGGAAAGTAACAAAAATACTCAAGAGGTACGGCGTTATTTATGTCACAGGCAAAGCAGGCGCCCCAAGTTTTATGACCCTGTACCCCATCAAGTCGCATGGGCAAAAGACGCTCATTTTGCCTGCCCCGTGAAATGCGTAGCCCATTCCTCTGGGGTTATATGCACTCAATGATTTGATGGAAAAGTTTGATTTACCTGCGGACGTTTTTGATAGATAATGCCCATCCAGAAATGGAATCAAAATTTCAGTTCCGAGCATTCCGACAGAAGAAATTGACAAAGAGGTTGAGAGAATTTTAGGAGCGATCTGAATCTAATGATAGTTTTCGATACCGATATTCTTAGTATGTTCGCAAAGATAGATGCTGTCGATCTGGGGTCTAATAAATAATAAAATGGGGTTATGATGCAACCCCCTGCTCAGAGGCAGATGGATACAACTTGGCCATCAGACGCACAGTCCTTGAACATTGACTATTTTTAATTATTAGCGCCTTTGCGCCTTTGCGCCTTTGCGTGAGACAAGGATAAAATAAATCTGCCCTTTTTCAGAACCTAGAACTTTGAACCTAGAACATAGAACCTTGAACTTTGAACATAGAACATAGAACCTTGAACTTTGAACATAGAACATAGAACCTTGAACCTAGAACTTTGAACATAGAGCTTTCACCTTTCAGCTTTGCCAGACAGGGAGAAACTTATAAATTTATGTACGTCCCCAAAGTTCCACCAAAGTTCCATCCAAAGTTCCACCCTTTATTGACAACGATGTGTAACTTTGAGATATCTTTTAATAGTTGGTTATAACGATTTCAATGGAGGAAAGATGAAAAAGATTAGGATAGAATATGACTCCCATGTGGATGCGCTTGTTGCGGTATCCAAAAGATTGAGTGCCTACGAGGGACGTAACAAGATGCAATCAGAGGATTTTTTTAACGAGTTTCTCAAAGGACAGACAGAAGATTCAGAAGAGTTTGTCGAATGGGCTAATGATTATCAGCATTACCTTGCTCTCAGAGAGGTGGTAGTGACTAAAATCCGTCATGCTGGTTGATTCTCTTCTAAAATACCTTCAAGAGATAGAATCTGCTTTCAGTAAGTTGCTATCCGGCTACATTGAGCGGTATGAGGAAGAATGCCTGACCCCTGAGCGGGTTAACCTGCGTATTCGAGTACGATTTCCCATAGGCTCTATGTTGGAATGGAACGAAGCGGTTATTGGTGATGAAGGGGATGTAAAGCATTTAGGTTATCGGTATCATTTTCAGGATAGAGATAATAATCTTATTTTTAGGTACGATAATACTCCCCATTTTTCAGGTCTTAAGACTTTCCTAAATCACAAACACCTCCAGACAACGTTATTGCTGCAAATAGGCCTTCAGTTACTGAAGTTTTAAATGAAGTGAACGAGTTACTGACCCCTGACAGTTGACCAAGTTGGTTTCTTTTAATATAGTTAAATTGAAGAAATTTAATTAAACTCAGAGGCGGTGAGATTACTATGAAGATAGTCAATATTTCTGAAGCAAAAACCAATCTATCTAAACTGGTGGCTCTTGTTTGCCGTGGCGAGAAGGTTGTCATAGCAAAAAACAACCGGCCGCTTGCGGATCTGGTCGCTCATAAGCCTGAAGGGAAAAGGAAACTTGGCCTGCTGGCGGGAAAGTTCACTGTGCCGGATAACATAATGGAAGAAGATGCCGAAATAAATTCTATGTTCTATGGCAGCGATGCATGAATATCATCATTGATACACATATTTTTCTCTGGGCATTATCTGTTC
>JAGGYK010000079.1 GCA_021162585.1 Deltaproteobacteria bacterium | reverse complement strand
TTTTCATCCTTCGTTGTGAGCGCGAAGCGCTCATGCGCGTTTATATGGGAGAACATAGAAAGCTTTTATACAATTTCTGGAAATCAGGCTTTTTGGCCCTAGTGCTTCTGGTCTTGTTCGCACTACCAGCACATGCCTTAACCATAAGTAGTGTTGATGGCACCTGGGGTGCTGTCACTGGCGGATATAATATTAATTATTATTATGATATTAGCGTATCTTATGGTAACGGATTAGAGGATCAAGTCCGCTGGTGTACACCGGTATACCCGTTGTCGAATGAACAGAGTGGATTAGGCTTTACAGGGGTTGCACCGCCACCAGTATCTTTTGACATCGGAGAAGCATTCGAGATTGGACAGTTACGCCATTTCAACAATGTGATTTATGGTGGACCTGACTCAGCAGATCTGACGATCAGCCTTGTCTTCAGCGATCCAGAAGGTCTATCTGGAACGTATGACTTCACCTTCCAGATTAATGAAACCGGCAATGTCCCTGGGTCAAGCGATGACATCATCACCTTCCCTAGCTCTTACCCAGAAGAGAGCTATAATATCGGGGGGACTCTTTATACATTGCAAATACTTGGCTTCGGGCCTGATGTTGATAATCTGATGGATGAACTTGTTACGCATGAAAATGAAACAAACAGCACCCTACTCTGGGGCAAGGTCACAACTACAGTAGTTCCTGCGCCCTACACATTATTCTTGCTCGGGTCAGGTTTGATCGGCCTTGCAGGATTCAGGAAGAAGTTTAGGAAAAGTTAATTAAATCCTTATCATTTTGTATGAAAATGGTTGTTATTTAGTTTTGTTGGTTTTATTGGTTTGATTGGTTGTGACTACTCAGGTATTTAGACTAAAGGCTGAAGACTGAAGCATATCAATTATCTCGCAACGTTCGAATCAAGCCATTCAAGACCTTCTCGGGTTCGACGATCGTTGGTGCAATCAGGAATAAATCCTGATAGCACAAGAATCCTAAGCGCTTCGACAAATTTAGCTGATTAACGGGTCGTTAGGATGAAAACCGAAGGCTGAAGTAATCTAAATTTTCTTTAGCCCTCAGTTTCCTCACCTACTTTATGTGATTTCGCTAATCCACTGGTAATAAACATAAAAATTCTTACAAAAGGCAATTGCAGCACTCCCGAAGGGATCATTTTTTTCATCCAATCGTTGTCTCCCGATTGGATGAAATAAGAGAAAAACTCAGCGTTCTTTGCGTCTCTAAAGTGAATAAGCTCTTGATTTTTGAATTTAAGGAAAATAACACACACTTTCATCATTTATTAATTTATAAAATTGTTATTGCGAATGAGCTAAGAATATTTGACTTTATGCTTTTCTCTCTTAGATTTAAAGAAAGAGGATATAACATATCAATTACCTAAAGGAGGAATGGCTAATGCTAACAAGACGTTTTTTTGTAGGAAGAATTCTTTTATTTTTATTGGGTCTGTCTTTGAGCTGTACAAGTACAGGACTGAGGTACACCCCTTCTAAAGAGGTTCGTCATACTCTGAAGAATGAGCAAGTACGGATTGTAGACAATAAAAGATATTTCGGTGATGCATGGATGGAAAAACGCGGAGATCTCTACTTTTTACATCTAAAGGGATCTCCTTATGAAGTAGGCTACCAGCATGGGGTCCTGATGCGTGATGAGATCAAACAAGGCGTGGTCAAGGCCTATGCCGACCCTATAAATGCTGGCAGAGGAGGCTTTTCTCTAATGGCCTGGGCACTTGGAAAATATCTGGAGTGGAAAGTATACCGCCCATTTGAGAAAGCCCAGCCTAAAGATATCCTGGAAGAGCTAAAAGGGATTGCAGATGGCTCAGGGGTTCCATACAAGACGATCTTTAAGGCCAACCACGACGCTGGTGTTCATATGGTTATGATGCCTGTTTTGGTCAAAAGCAATATCAAGAAATTTACAAAATCAGGGATAGAGGTGAGCGCATGCAGCACCTTTGTTGTCACAAAAGAGGCCAGCCTGAATGGAAAGACTATAGTGGGGAGAAATACAGATTACCATGGATTAGAAGGATGGCCTAAATACCAAACAGTATCCTTTGTTGAGCCAAGACAAGGATATAAGTATGTCGAGTTAGGTACCGCAGGTATTTTGATGTGGACGCCAGGTATGAATGAAAAAGGTATAGTTTTGTGTCAGCATATGATGTTTTATGATGATGTCACGCCTAATGGATGGAGTATACCAGCATTTACAGACGAAATCTTGCGTAAGGCAGACAGTATAGACAGTGCCATAGAAATTGTACAAAACAATCCTCGTGGGGTCTCATGTGGATTTGTTATCATTGATGGAAAGACAAAGGACACTGTTGCCTTGGAGGTAAGTACAGGAAGTGTAGCAATCAGGCCACTGGAGGATGGAATGCTTGCCATGACCAATATGGCAATTTTAAAAGAAAAACAAAAGATCGATTTCGTAGTCAAGTATCACCTCAATGAAGGTTGCCCTGGCCGTTATTTTAGGCTCATGCAGCTTATAAAAGAAAACTATGGCAAGATCGATCCATCTTTAGCAGCTGAGTTTATGGGTGACCACATACGGATAACCACTAACACTGAACGCACTACATATGGGATACTTGGGGTGACTTATAACGTGAACAGCGCAGTATTTTCACCTGAAGATCTGAAGCTCTGGGTAGCTGCAGGCCCTGCACCAGTGTGCAATAATCCATACATTGGGCTTGATTTTCAACAAGAGATAAAAGGCATTCAATCCAAGGTAACCCCGGAGATCCTTGAGGGATATCGCTTTAAGAACCCTAATAAAAGATTGGGGATGTACAAATACAATCAAGCCTTCATTCTTTATGAGCAAGATCCTAAGCAGGTAGATGATATGCTCAATCTTATTCAAGAGGCCTCTGAATTGGATCCTGAGGAGGCAATCTATTATCGGATGATTGCAAAATTTTTGATTCATAAGGGCTTGTATGATGAAGCCATATCGAGCATAGAGAAGGCCCTGCCTTTAAAGCAGTCGTTAAATGAGACAGCGCACAACTATCTCCTTTTAGGCATACTTTATGATCTTAAAGAAGATAGGCAAAAGGCCCTCTCCTATTACCACAAGATAGATGATTTAATGCAACAAAAAGTTGATGATCCCTGGTTTAAACTAAACTCAGTCCTTTGGGCATTCACGCAAAAATATGAAAACAAGCCATTTGGTAAAAAGCAGTTAAAAGACAGGTGCGTGTCGATTGGATTTGCTCAAGATACTGGTATTGAGTAGATAAAGGAATTTAGTTTAAGAGTTTGATGAATCAATGTCGAGGGTTAATATTCTTCCCGATTAGGGGAAAATGTGGAATTGTTAGGATCGTCAGACAGGAAAAAAGATGAAGGTTTGGGAGAGCCTTATGCTGACGTTAGGTAATTTCAATGAGAGTAAAAAGAAGGGGAGAATAAAAGAGGACAAACATCAATCAACCCTTTCCAAGGAGTAATAAAGATGAAGCTTACTACAAAAGAAAAAGAAATTATTGAGAAATTCAAGCGGAGGATAGAAGATAGATTCCCTGATGAAATCTTAAAGATATTGGTTTTTGGTTCAAAGGCAAGAGGAGATGCAACAGAAAAATCGGATATTGATATTATAGTTGTTACTTCGTCGGATGATTGGAGAAAAGGAGACGAAATCAGAGAAATCGGGTACGGGTTAGACGAAGAAATCAATTATAAGTTATCTATTCAAGTTATTCCAGAATCTCATATTAGTTATCTAAAACATAATAATTTTCAATTTATCAAGAATATTGAAGCGGAAGGAATAACAATATGAAACATCCCAATGAGGAAGAGATAAAAAGGGAAATAGCCAGAGGTATAAAATCATTGATAGCTGCGAGAAAGTTATTTGAAGAGGAACTTTTTGAAGATGCTATCTCTCGTTCATAAAAAAGAGGGGTCAGGTCTTAACATTTGACATAAGCACAACAATTCCATAATTTTTTGAGGAATAAATACTGCTTATGTCAAATGTTAAGACCTGACCCCTGCTATTCACTAAAACCCCTTGTATCCTATATCCATCCCTGGTAAAAAACTATGCATGGAGATCATACCCCTGGCATTTGACAGTCTTGGTACCAGATCTATGTGTACCTCTGTAATAACAAAGGATGTAAAGATCATGATAGACCCTGGTGTGTCCCTGGCACCTAGAAGATACAATCTCCCTCCACACCCATTAGAGTTAGAAAGGCAAGGCTTACACTGGAAAGAGATCGTGAAATATACCAGGGAATGTGACATCATCATAATCACCCACTATCACTACGACCACCACAATCCAGAAGAAGACCTTGACATCTACAAGGATAAACTAGTCTTCATCAAACATCCAGAAGACCATATAAATAAAAGCCAGGCTAAAAGGGCGGCCTACTTCTTAAAAAAGATAGAAGGCATTCCCAAGGAGATATTATTCAGCGATGGCAATCAATTCACGTTTAATAACACAAAGATCACCTTCTCCCCTCCTGTGTTTCACGGCACCAATAATAAGCTTGGATATGTGACAGAGGTCCTGATTGATGATGGTTATAAGCTCATACATACATCTGATGTGGAAGGCCCTGCCATACCTGATCAGGTAGATTTCATCTTAAAAAATAAACCAAACCTGGTAATCATTGATGGCCCCTTAACCTCCATGTTAGGGTTCAGGTATTCTCAAGCAAACTTGGACGCATCAAACGAGAATATGATAAAGATTATAAATGAGTGTCCTGTTGATACCTTAATCATTGATCACCACATATTAAGAGACCTGAAGTGGAAGGAAAGGATAGCAGGTGTATTTCAGGTAGCCCAGGAGAAAGGAGTTAAGCTCATTACTGCTGCAGAGTTTTCAGGTAAACCCATTGATATGCTTGAGGCACATAGAAGAGAGTCATATAAAGAACATCCCATATCTTCTTAAGCCACCTGTCTATCATGAAGTGCCGTGTAGGATTCTTCACTGAATTCATACTCATCTGCATCTGGAATGTCCTTGAGTAAGGATTTCATAAAGTGTATGCCTACTATTGCCATACGCACAGCCTCCCCAAATGTCTTGGGATTGATCAAAAGGCTTTTCAATAAGAGCTTCCAATAATAAGGCCTCATACCACACTCATTTTTTATCCCTATGTGCCATATACTCTTAAAAAGCGCCTTTATCCCTGAGATATCTATCTTTGAGACTGTCTTTTGATTATAATTTTTCAAAAACCTGATACACCTTTCATAATAGGCCTCTGGAGAATATACTGTCTCCAAAACCCTGTAATACCCTTTTATAAGTGCGGCTCTATCCATCTTTGGAATAAAGTTAAGGGAGCCATCTGTATTATTCCCAGAACTTTCTATAAGCACCCTACCTTGGCTTTGCAGGCGCTTATAAAGTCTTGTACCTGGAAGTACTGCAAGTAATCCTACCATTGCCATGGTTATCCCACTGGACTGGATAAAATCTATCTGTATATCAAAGATCTCAGTAGGGTCGCTATCAAAGCCAATAATAAACCCACCCATAACCTCCATGCCATTCTTCTGAATTATCCTTACAGAGTCTAATAGATCTCTTTTCATGTTCTGGACCTTACCCATCTCTTTAAGGCTATCTTTGTTAGGTGACTCCACTCCAACAAAGACCTTATTAAACCCGGCGTATGCCATCAGATCCATTAGCTCTTGATCATCAGCAAGGTTAAGGGATGCCTCTGTAAAAAAGTGGAAAGGCCTGCCATGGGTATCCATCCACTTACCTAATTCACGCAGCATCCCTTTTACTTTTGGTTTTACCCCAATGAAGTTATCATCTACTACAAAGACAGAACCGCGCCACCCCTTTTGATAGAGATGGTCTATCTCCCTGATAAATTGTGAGGCAGGCTTTGTCCTCTGTCTCCTTCCATTCAAAAGGGTAATATCGCAAAACTCACAATCAAAGGGACATCCCCTTGAAAACTGGACAAGCATTGAATCATAATCCTTAAGATTGATAAGGTCCCATGCAGGTACAGGCGCAAGCGATAGATCTGGTTTTTGAGTTGATGTATAGATATGCCTTGCCCTGTCCTTTGCAATATCCTCTAAAAACATAGGAAATGTTATCTCTCCTTCATTAAGCACTAGGTGATCAATCTCACTAAAATTATCTTCTCCTGTAGTAAAGTACGGCCCACCACAGACAATCTTTACACCAAATGCCTTACATCTGTTTATAACCTCTATTGTAGATTGTTTTTGTACAAGCATAGCACTGATAAATGCATAACCAGCCCACTTCAGATCATCATCTGCTAAAGGCCTTACATTCATATCTACCAACCTCTTGTCCCAGGTATCTGGGGCCATGGCTGCTATGGTAAGCAGACCAAGGGGAGGAAAAGCCGCCTTTTTTGACACATATTTTAGTGCGTACTTAAAGCTCCAAAATGTATCTGGTATCTCGGGATAGATAAATAATGCATTCATATGTTCTATGTCTCAACCTCCGTTAGTAATTCGACATATGCCATGCAATAACACTTATTTAAGACATGGAGTGTAAAACTATGGAAAAGGAAATGTAAAGGCTATGTAAAAGAGGGTCTCTAGGATTTTTTCAGATCAATGTAACTACAACTTCCCTTTGCGAGCGAGGCCCGTCAAACTCGCAAAAAAAGATGTTTTGCCATGTACTTAACAAAAGCTTGCCATCTTCTACAGGTATAACTTCAGATGGGCCTACAATGCCTGATTTTATATGTGCATCCCCATTACCGTCAACCTTGTCATGTAACCATCTACCCTTTGGTATTATATTGCGAAGACAGGTGAGCACATCTACCTCTATATTGGGATCCCAGTTCTCCTGGATCATAATGGCAGCAGTTGCACCCCTTGCATAAAGGGCACATATCTTATGGGTTTTCCCATATTCAGAGACAATACCCCTAACCTCTTTTGTAATATCAACAAATTGCTCCCTATCGGTAGTCTTAAATGTGATAATAGTCTGATAAGTCATAGCTTCATAATTTATACACATCTTTGCCGCTTCCTTCAAGACTTGTTGATGGGATGTTCTAAGTTCTAAGTTCTATGTTCTAAGTTCTATGTTCTAAGTTCTAAGTTCTATGTTCTATGTTCTAGGTTCTAGGTTAAATAACATAGCACAATGCTATATAAATATTGATAGTCACTTCACATTACTCCCCATGG
>JAGGYK010000110.1 GCA_021162585.1 Deltaproteobacteria bacterium | reverse complement strand
CCGTACCTATAACCGCACCCATTACAGATATAGGGGTCTGCTCTTCTATCCCCTGGGCAGCCTGGTTTACACTTTTTATCGTACGCTTTATCTCTGTATACAAATCATCATCTAAAAGGATACGTCCCAGTGTGCCTCTACCTGCAGCAATTTCAGAGCTTATCAGCTTTAAATTCTCTGCTGTAGAGGCCAGATCATAATAAAGCTTATCATCAGAAAGAAGGAGGCTGAAGGTACTGTCCTGCTCTATTTCGGATGTGATCCTTTGAATATTCGTCATGGCCTCTAATAAAGAAATGTATAGTCCATCATCTGTTAAAAGCATCCCTAGTGTTCCGTGGCCAGATCTCACATCACTTACTATAGTATTCAATCCCCGGGCTATATCTCCCAATTGTGAAGAAAGTCCTAACATGTTACTTGAGACCTCCTCCAGATTTAACACTACATTGGAAAATGCATCTTTATTTTCTGATATTACTTTAGAGAGATTTACGCTAGTCTCCCCCAGGGCATCCATAAAGGTATTTAATCTTGATAAACCTTCTTCTTCACCAAGTGCAGTGTTAAGAGATGCACTTAATTGTGCTATGTTTTCAGAAATATTCCCTAATTGTGTTAACAAAAAATCTAAAGATGGTGGTGTCTCTGTCCTGGAAAGCCTACCCCCTTCTGGTATAATCTCTTTTGATCTACCCGGGGCCAAATTAATAAACTTATCCCCAACTACCCCCTTTGTCCCAAGAGATGCTATAGTATCTACAGATAATTGTATGTCTCTATATATATCGGCATAAACTATTGCTGAGTAATCATCATTAAGGCCTATTTGGTTGACGCTACCTACCTTTACCCCTGCTATCTCTACTGGAGAACCCACCCTCAATCCTTCTGTAGATGTAAACACCATACTAATAGGATATGTCCCTTTCCTGGTAGTGCTTAGCTCTCCTATCTTCATAGACAATACTATAAATATGATTATGATAATAAAGACAAATATCCCCACCCGTACTTCATTGCTCATTTAAGAATCCCTTTTAAAATCTATTATCAGAGTTACCATACCTGTAGGCCTCAAGCAAGCAATCGATCTTTTCCTCTAAGGATGAATTTACAGCCTCACTCAGTACAAATGCTCTAAGATAATAATCCAGGGCCTTGGGCTTTTGACCAAGTGCATACAGTATATCCCCCATGTGTTCGTTTATTATAGGATCGTGACCGCATTTCTCCAATGCTAATTTCATATATCTTAAGGACTTTTGAGGCATATTCCTTTTAAATAAAACCCATCCCATGGAATCTAATATAAAACCATCATCAGGCCTTGATTTTAGGGCTTTTTCAATCATATGTTGCGCCTTGGGTAGATCCTTTCCCATATCAGCCCATACATAACCAACAAAATTAAGTATGACAGGATCATGTGGACGTTTTTCGAGTATTTCCGTTGCAATGGCCAATCCTTCCTCCCTTTGCCCACTATCCTCCAGCATGATTGCCAGTCTATAGCCAATTTCTTTACATGATTCATCCTTCCATGCATGCTCTAGTATCTCGATAGCCTCACTTGTTCTCCCCATATCCTTTAATATAGATGCCTTAAGCAATATAACGTCACAGCCCAAATCCCCTTGAATAGGAATACTACTCAAAGAATCTAAGGCATCATCCCATCTATTGAGGCCTGCATAGACCAGGGCTGTATAATAAGTATCTTTATCTGTACCAGATCCCTTACTATGTAAAAGCTCTAAGGCCTCCTCATACATACCCTCGTGGATCTCAAGGAGTACCAATCTATGCAACACATCCTCACTTGGATGTATCTTGATAATTCTTTTTAGCAGATCTAAGGCCTTGCTATACCTCTCTTGAGATATGTAGATATCAGTAAGTGCGAGGGTGGCCTGCCTTGATCGAGGATTTATCTTTAATAGCTCAAGGTATATATTTTCTGCTCCTGCTACATCCCCCAGGGCCTGGTAGATTTTACCAAGATCCATATATGCAGGGCTAAATCCAGGTTGATCCTCTATTAGCTTTTCCAAGGCATGTCTTGCACAAATAAGGTCACCATCTCCAATACACGCCTTAGAGAGAGTGTAAAGAAGTAAGTTATCGTCTTTATAGATATCTAGCATTTTGTTCAGCACATCGCGAGCGCCCTTAAAATCAGATACACACATCTTGAGATTGGCCAAAAACACACCAAGATCTTTATTATATGGGTGATTCCCCATAAGTCTTTGAGCATCACGTATGGCAGGCATCCACTGCCTAGATTTAGCATAAATCTTTGCCCTGAGTTCAAGGGCCTCATCTAAGTAAGATCCCTCTTCCAATAATTTATCTATAAATTTTAAGGCATTATCATTATCACCCTTTACATAATATATCCTTGCCTGGTTTAGCCATGCGTAAGGATCATTTATGTGTGAATAAAACTTGAGTGCCTCATCAAAATCCCCCCGGTTTTGTGCAAGCCTAGCATATACCATAAAAAGATAAGGGCTTTTATATTCAGGAGTTTTCCCTTTTAACTTATCTATAGGCAAATGAGCACACCCCAGTACAATAAATGTTGATATTATGCAGGCTGCTAATTTAATACAGGGGTCAGGTCTTGACATTTGACATTTTTTTCCAGTTATCTGATTCAATTGTGTGTCATACCTTGTTGGTTTCGTAAAAGGTCTTTTTAACTTGTCATTTCGAGTGACCTGCCTGCCGGCAGGCAGGAACGAGCAATCTTTCCAATACAATATGCTGAATTCACAAGATTTCCCCCTAATATTCGAAATGACCGATTCACCGAGTTTGACTTTTTGCAAGTTCATCATACCTTTGAATGTCAAATGTCAAGACCTGACCCCTTAATCTTTAACATCTCCCTTACTGCCCCACCTGGATCAGGACTGCCAAATATGGAAAATCCTGCTACAAATACATCTATGCCAGCATCATGCAGGGTGCGTATGTTACTGGTGTCCACCCCACCATCTACTTCAAGCAGGATATTCCGACCTATTATCATTTCTTTGGCCTTTATAATCTTTGGAATTACAGCATCTATAAAGACCTGGCCGCCAAAACCCGGGTTTACACTCATGATCAATATCAAGTCCAGCATATCCAGGCAATATTCTATAGTATCCAATGAAGTAGAAGGATTAAGTGCAACCCCAGCCTTTATACCATGCTCTCTTATCATGTAAAGACAGCGGTGAAGATGATTAGTAGCCTCAGCATGTACAGTGATTCCACCTGCCCCAGCATCTGCAAAGGCCTTTATATAACGCTCGGGCTGGCTAATCATAAGGTGACAATCCAGGTATATATCTGTTATATCCCTTATAGCCTTTACTACTAGTGGTCCTATGGTTATATTGGGAACAAACACGCCATCCATTACATCAATATGTATCCACTGCGCCCCAGACGAGGTAACCTCTTTTATATCGTCTCCTAGATAAGCAAAGTTTGCTGAAAGTATAGATGGTGCAATAATCATATATATTAACTCCTTTACTATAAAATTTGCTATCTCAGGCTTATATAATACAAAGAGACTTAAAGATTAACCAAAAAAACACTGCCAGTCTTCAGGCCACATGCAAAAGCAGAAGCATCCATTATCTTTTTTCCTGCAGGTTGCACCTTTTCCGGGATGATAAAACCGCCTTTGCATGCAATCTTTACCCCTTTACCTTCTTTGATAAGTGTACCAGGGACTATGCTATGGGTTTGAATAAGGTAAGATGCTCTCCATATCTTAATAGGTTTTGAATCCATGGAGGTGAATGCACATGGCCATGGCACTAAGCCTCTTATGAGATTACAAATAGTTACAGGGTCACTCTCCCAGTTTATAACCCCCTCTTCTTTCTTTAACATAGGGGCATACGTGGCCTTTTGGTGATCCTGGGGCAAAGGTTCTATCTCGCCTTTTTCTATTAATGTAAGCGTCTCAAGGAGTTTTTCTGCGCCTAGCTCAGCAAGCCTTTCTGAAAGGATAATTGCATCATCTCTTTCTTCAATAGAAACTTCAGCTTGCATATATACTGGCCCTGTATCCATACCAGCATCTATCTGCATAATACTGATGCCTGTGGTCTTAAATCCATCTATAATAACTCTATTTATTGGTGCTGCCCCTCTATAAAGGGGCAAAAGCGATGCATGTATATTTATAAAACCATATCTTGGAAGGTGGAGCATGTCTTCTGGGATGATCTTACCATAGGCTACTACTACAACCGCATCTAAATTGTTTTGTCTTAATATATCATAGACCTTTCTATCCTTTATCCCTTCAGGTTGGAATACAGGGATGTTATATTTTATGGCCTCTGCCTTTACAGGTGGGGGCTCTAGGCGCCTGCCACGGCCTCTTGGCCTGTCAGGTTGAGTTATTACCAGGCAAAGATCATGATTATCAGAGTTTATCAATGCCTTTAGTGTTGGCAGGGCAAATTCAGGTGTGCCCATGAAGGCCAGTTTCATATCTTTCCTTTTTTTCTCTTTTTTAAATATATAGATCTTTTCAAGCTCGATGCATAGTCCAAGATTACAACCCCATCAAGGTGATCTATTTCATGCTGAAGGACCCTGGCTAGAAGACCTTCTGCTTCAATGGCTACCTCTTTACCATTTAAGTCTATGCCCTTTACGAATATATGCGTGGCGCGACTAATATCAGCAGCAAATTTTGGCACACTTAAACACATCTCTTCTGCAATATCTTCACCCTCTTTCTCCAATATAACAGGATTGATCAAGGTAATGAGCTTGCCAGAATCTCTTTTGGCAGTTTCATCTGCGAGGATCATCCTTATTGATTGACCCACCTGAGGGGCAGCCAGCCCTACACCCGGGGCAACATACATGGTAGCAATCATATCCTGGGCAATATTTATTATCTCAGAATCTATATCCTTTATCTCCTCTGCCCGTTTTTGGAGAACCTTATTCGGGTATATAATAATATCTTTTACAGGCATAATAAAAACATCTTAAATCTAAGTATATTATAGTGTCAAGTAATGATGTATCAGGATTACTATAGTGGATGTCATAAATAAGATGGCATAAAAGGTAAAATACTAAATTCAAAAACAACCTCAAATAATCAAAATCCTGGTTTAGAACATTTGGATTTTGTGCTTGTTTATGATTTCGATATTAGAATTTAGGATTTATCGGCTAAATAGTGTTCACTTAATTTAGACGTTTATATGAAAACAGGGGTCAGGGATCAGGGGCCGGGGGTCAGTTTGAGACGGGGGAGACAGCGGACTG
>JAGGYK010000078.1 GCA_021162585.1 Deltaproteobacteria bacterium | reverse complement strand
GATAATACCTGCGGGGTATTATAATATATATTTCCATGCTCGCTTAAGAGTTCATATGGCGCCATAGATGCATCTCCAACTATTATCAACCGGGTCTCAGGATCAAAACGTATAAAGTCATCTGCCTCGTATGGTTTATAATGGCGGGTAGGGTCCTCCCAAACTTTATTATATATTGTATTGTGGAAATAAAAGATCTTTAAATCCTTGAACTGAGACCTTATATTCTTAAACAAAACCTGAACCACATCCACGTATGGATCCATAGACCAGCCACCATTATCTATCATCAGAATGACCTTGAGTTTATCTTTCAAGCGCCGATCAAAGACAATCTCTATCTCTCCTCCGTTTTTCATTGTCTGGTATATGGTTTTTTCCACACTAACTTGATCCATTGGCCCAACTGGGATGAGGTTGCGAAGCCTGCGCAAGGCCTCTGATATCTGGGAGGGACCCAGACAGGTATCCTGGGTATAATCCCGATATCTACGTTCAAGTGCGACCTTTATAGCAGATTGGCCTCTGGATACACCCCCTACACGCATGCCTCCTGGATGATAACCTGAATGACCCACAGGAGAAGTGCCACCAGTGCCAATCCATCTACTACCACCATCATGACGCTCCATCTGCTCTCTAAGCCTTTCTCTGAAGTACGCTTCCAGTTCTTCAGGGGTCATCTTTTGGAGCTCATCTTCATCTATACCTAAAAAGTCTGCCATTATCTTCGGGTCTTCAAGCCACTCATTAAGGAGTGCCTGGAGGGCCTTATCTATCTCCTCCTGTAAAGGATTTTCTAATTCCACCCCCTGGAAATAGTGGGCAAAGACCCTGTCATACATATCAAAATACTTCTCAGTCTTTACCATAAGGGATCGTGCAATTGTATAGAGATCCTCCAAGGAACATATAAGCCCCTTGCCCAAGGCTTCCTGAAGGCGAAGAAATGCAGAAGGCGTTATAGGAATCCCCTGGTCTCTTAACTCATAAAAGAAATCAATAAACATAGCACCTCACTAAAAACGAGAAGTATGAGATACATATTTCTGGGCAAGCATATAATCATTACTCTTCTTAAACAGCACCCCAAGATAAGGAACATCTCCCTTGATCAAATACTTGGGATCAAAATCAGGATCCATCAATAAAATTCTGATCCAGTTTATCAACTCCCTTGTTGCAGGTTTCTTTTCAATACCCCTAATCTCCCTCAGCTGATAGAATGTCTCAATAGAGGCCTCAGAGATCTTTTTATTTGTATCTGGAAAATGAGCATGGACAATCCTACGCATCATATCAGGGTCAGGAAATGCAATGTGATGAAAGATGCATCTACCAAGAAACGGATCGGATAGATCCTTTTTTGCATTTGATGTGATTATAATAATGGGTCTGTGTTTTGCGCTGATGGTCTTATCTATCTCCATAATGTCGAAAGACATTTGATCTAAGACATCCAAAAGGTCATCCTGAAAGTCGGAATCAGCCTTGTCGATCTCATCAATTAGAAGCACTACCTTATCTTCTGATACAAATGTCTGTCCAATCTTGCCCATCTTTATATAATCCTCTATATTACTTACATCCCTTTTTGAATCACCAAAACGACTATCATTCAACCTGGTTAGGGTGTCATACTGATATAAGGCATCTATAGCCTTCATACTGGATTTGACATTAAGTACTATAAGGGGCATATTTAAACTTTCTGCAATGGCATGGGCTAGTAAGGTCTTACCTGTGCCGGGTTCTCCTTTTAAAAGTAAGGGCATCTCCAGTTTTATGCTAGCGTTTACTATCTTTGCCAGTTCTGGATCTAGCACATATGTCTTTGTGCCTGCAAAGTGATGTCTGTCCTTGTCTGCTGTCATGAATCAACTCCTTAATGTTTTTCTTATCAATAGCATAGCATGCTCAAAGCTTCAAGCTGGTAGCCATTATAGTTCAAAGTTCTATGTTCTAGGTTGATAAATCCGCAAGGGCTTAACCGAATTCCACTGAGGTTTTTGAACTTAGAACATTGAACTTTGAACCTAGAACTTTATTGGACTATGCCTTGCATAAATATCCTTATAATAACTAATTGCCTATATATAGAGTTTAGCCTGGAGATTTAAGAACCTTTATGCTAATTTTTCTTCTGGAGGTGTTCAGATGCTAAAGCTAATAAAATATTTTATAGAGCTTTCTGTTATCTTTGTTTTTTTTCCTACACCCTATGCTCATGCAATACCATGTGCAAAGGTAGATCAGCCAGATTTCTATGCAGGAGAGGTTCCACAAGGTAAAGAGATTATCCACGATTTTACACTCAAAAATACAGGAGATGAAACCTTAGTTATACGCAAGATCAAACCATGTTGAGGGGTCAGAGCCAGTGCCCCGGGTGGGCCAGATGTTAAACCTGGAGAAGAGATTAAGATAAACGTGAAGATCCCTACTCTATACTATAGCGGCAAGTTAAGAAAGACCATACATATCATCACAAATGATCCTAATGCAGGGACTATAAAATTGAATGTGAGTGCAGATATAAAAGAGGTCCTGGTCGTTAGGCCAAGATACATAAATTTTGGTAAGGTCAAACAAGGTTCTACCTATAAAAGAGAGATAACTCTTACTAATAAAGGAGAGAAAGAGATCTCCATAACCGATATAGTGTTAAGACCTGAGGGGGTAATGAGTATAGAGCCCACCAATAAAATTACTCTAATCCCAGACCAAGAAAAGACATTTAGCCTGTTATTTACCCCGAGTGACAAGACAGGCCAATTCCGTGGTGCTATCATCATAAAAACAGATATTAATTATCTACCAAAAAAGATAATTCGGGTTCAGGCAAAACCACTAAGCAATCATCAGGATAAACATTTATACAAAGATTAGAAACAGATAGGTAATGCAAATGAGAGAAAAGAATTATTTATGATCTAAACTTAATAAACTACCTTGGTCCCCGTGATATTCACATGCGAGGTGACAGGGATTAAACAAAGATTGAGATCTGCTGAATAAGAGCTTATGGATGAAGAGTAAGTTTAATAAGAACATAGCTACTGTAGCCTCTCTTACAGCAACAAGCAGGGTCCTCGGCTTTATCCGTGATGTAGTCATTGCCTGGCTATTAGGTGCAGGCCCTATAGCAGATGCCTTTTTCGTAGCGTTCAGAATACCGAATATGCTCCGTAGACTGGTGGCTGAGGGAGCTACTAATGTCGCATTTGTCCCTGTATTTAATGAAACCCTTGAAAAAGAAGGCCTAAAAAGGGCTCTTTCCATGGCAAGAAGTGTTATAACCTTGATGTTACTCGTTTTAGGAATAATCGTTGTTATTGGTGAATTTATTGCCCCTTTAATAGTAGGGATTATAGCCCCTGGCTTCTTAAATACCCCCACTTTTGATGTGGCCTTACATCTTACACGAATAATGTTTCCTTATATACTTTTAGTAAGCATTGTGGCGCTATTTGCGGGTATGCTAAACTCCCTTGGCCACTTTGCAGCC
This sequence comes from Deltaproteobacteria bacterium, assembly GCA_021162585.1. Classification (GTDB taxonomy): domain Bacteria; phylum Desulfobacterota; class Desulfomonilia; order UBA1062; family UBA1062; genus JAGGYK01. The sequence continues at coordinate 1,465 of JAGGYK010000078.1, read as the reverse complement.
CCTGCTGCAGCCCCTGTTATCCTCAATCTATTCATGATAGCATCGCCTGTAATCTTTTATAAACATATTCCATTTTTTAAATCCCCGGCAGATGCCATTGCCTGGGGTGTAATAACAGGGGGTCTTTTCCAGATCGTGCTTCAAATTCACCCTCTAAAAAGACTCAAGGTAAGTATAAAACTATCTCTTCAGTTTGAAGACCCAAGGATCATTCAGATTGCAAAGTTAATGGGGATAGCAGCGCTGGCTGCATCTGTTTATCAGATCAATGTCCTTATAGGTACGCTTCTAGCATCCTTTCTTCCAAGGGGGTCTGTATCCTTTCTTTATTATGCAAATAGGCTAATCGAACTTCCTTTAGGTATCTTTGCATTTGCTGTTGGGAATGTGATGCTGCCTGCCATGAGCCAGGCCTCTGCCAAGATGAATATGTCCGAGATGTCGTCCCTTACAGGCAGGTCAATAAACGCTATACTCCTGTTTACTATCCCCGCCTCTATTGGCATCTTTGTACTAGCAGAGCCTCTCATTACACTACTCTTTGTAAGGGGTAACTTTTCTTTCCAGCACGCATTATCTACGGCACAGGCATTAAGAATGTATGCCATAGGCCTATGGGCTATTGGGGCATCAAGAATCCTTATCCAGGCCTTTTATGCCATGCAACAAGCAAGGACAGCAGTACGTGTAGCATGGGCTACATTAGGCCTAAATATAGTATTCTGCCTTATCCTTATGCCCAGCATGGAGCACTCTGGCATTGCCCTGGCATCAAGTATTTCCGTTATTATACAACTGGTTATACTATTATTCTTACTTTCTAAAAAAGGGGTGGTTATATCCCGTATGTACTACCTTCACTTCACAAAAATGGCCGCATCAGGGGTATTAATGGTCCTATGTATACATCCATTACTCTACACACGCTTCTGGACAGATGGCCTGAGCACCTATAGCATTTTAATGTTAGGGACAAGTGTTGGGATAGGTGCAGCCTCATATTTTACCTTCCTCTGGATTATGGGTATCAGACGAATAAGATACTAGATGCACCAATGCCTCCTCAAAAGGTGACAAAAAAATGTCCCAGGAGTGAAAATTCTTACATACTATAGGAATAAATATTACCTTTATCTTATCCTTTACACCCCTGGTATAAGAGTAGCTTTCCATTATCTGACCAGATATTGCAATAATATCAAATATATACGCAAATGGGTTATAATGGCATTGTTTTTGCTGTTACAATGGCTGTACTTATTAAAAGGTTTTGATGGAGGTTGGTTATGAGACTATCGCGCAAAGAGATTCTTGGAGAACTTAAAAGACTTGGTGTTAGGACTATTAAGGACCTCAAAAGACAATGTAGGGAATTTGAAGCTTATTGGCACCAGCTGCAATCTTAGATTAAAGTTAAAACCCTACAATAAAAGACTTATTTATAATTTATATACCTATTAAAGGG
>JAGGYK010000213.1 GCA_021162585.1 Deltaproteobacteria bacterium | reverse complement strand
GATAAACTCAGCTTAACAGGTAATCTGATCTGGGCACAAAAGGCAAATACAGACTACTTAGAGAAATGGAATCCAGAGCTGGGCATAATCAATGCCATCAATAAGGACTTAACAAAGATCGCGGTAATGGGTCAATACAATGATCCTACCAACACGATGAAAAATGATGTTGATAAGGGACTCGGCTGGGAGGTCAATGCAAAGGCTACCTATCAGGTGCAGGACAACTTCAAGGTTGCCCTCCAGGCCGCATACTATGCACCTGGCGACTTCTATGAGAGCGCCTTCGAGAACGTGCATGCCTTCGCCACTGCAACAGAAAAGGCTTCACACCCGTTGGGGTCAGGCCTCGAGCTTGAAGACCATTATGCAGCACGCTGGATAGCAACAGTATCATTCTAGAACTACGCACATTCAGTTGAAGTATAAAAAGAGGGAGCAAAGATTGCTCCCTCTTTTTGTTAATGGGGTAAAAAACCATTTCTATCCTTAACCCAATTATCTTTGGTCTTTAGCCTTTAAAGAGGGCAAAACCTTTTTTGTTCATCCTGGCAGGGAAGAAAGGGTGCTGGGAATAATACAGGATCACGAGATGGCTTTTAGTCTGCCTGCATCCCAGGTAGATGACTTAATAGCAGGGTTTGAGGCAACGCACAGAGGCGGCACACGCTATCCTGTCCAGAGTTATCTATTGTTTGAGCCCATGCAGCTACCCCAGTTTAAAAAGCTTGAAAAGCACCTAAAGCCTTAATGCGTTTCAGGTAACACCCCCTTGCCCCTCAAGGGGGGGATTTCATTCTATCTCCTGGATTCTGGATACTTTTTCATCTTACTCTTATTTTTCTGCTTATCCTAAAATCTTGAGAGCATTCTCATGGCATTTAGCTTATCCTTATCCCCTATCCTCGCCTTTTCCACTGCTATCTTCAAGTGCTCAATAGATTTATCATACACCTTTTTATTTACAGGATATGGCGTGCCGTCCTTTCCACCATGGGCAAAGGAAAACAGGGCTGGGTCTTTTCTACTCACCTGGGTCGAGTATATGATCTCTGAAAGCAGGGCCAGGGCCCTTATGGTCTTTGGCCCTGCCCCTTTTGCCTCCAAAAGTGAGGTAAAATCATGGGGGTCTTGCTCATATGTGCTTATCAAGGCCCTCCTGATATTTTCTGGATTTATATCCTTTAAAAGTAGTCTATGCCTTGCAGGAAGGGTATAATCCTTGCATTTGTTTAGCTTGGAGATCACAAAATCAGGGCCTTGTTTAAGGACCTCCACGCTTGCATCCCTTGCATCCCTGCTTTTCTTTGCAGTAAGATCAAACACAGGGAGCCTTGATAAATCAGAGCATATGCCAGTATGTGGCTCTTCAACAAAGGTCTCAAGTGTGAGCCCTGTCCAGTGATAACGCCTTGCAGTATGGGTGGCAAGGCTCATGCCCTGCTGCACTACGGACCATGAGCCTGTATTATCAAAAAAGAATACGTGGTGATAGAGCTGATAACCGTCCTGGAGTGCAGAGCTGTCTACCTTTGCAGAGAGCCTGCTTGACCTTACAAGCCCTGACGGGTCAAGGGAGAGCCTCTCACAGTGAGCCTCTATCTCTTCCGGTGTCTTTCTGGATCTGCCGCCCTTACCCCCGCAAACAAAGAGACCTAATTCCCTATCCAGTCCCTTAAGGCCAACCTTGAGTGCACCGCATACAGTTGTGGTAACACCACTTGAATGCCAGTCAAACCCCAGGACACAGCCCAGGGCCTGAAACCACATAGGATCTGAGATGCGAAGCAGAAATTCTTGAGCACCAAATTCCATTACAATGGCAGAGACTATCTCTTTTGAAAGGGAGGCCATCCTTTTAAAAAGCCAGGCCGGGGCCTTTCCCCCATGAAGAGGGCTTGTCATTGTCCCTGTCTTCATACATATAAGGATAACCTGAAATACATATGAGATCAATAAGATAGTCGAGGCTGTCAAAGACTAAAATAATGATAAATCAAAGCGAATATATGAGCCAAAGAAAATTGATGAATCCGTAAAAAGCCGGAAAAACACCCTGTTGTCATTCTGAGCCATTCGCTTCGCTCAGGATAAACTCCGCAAAGAATTTGATATCATTAAGATTCTTCGTCGTCCGCTTAGAGCTGGGGCGATGATGCAAAGAAGACTCTCTCTGGCTCTGGTGACACCACATACATCTCAGGTGATAACGACCTTGGAAGCGACCTCTTTGTGGGTGTCCATTTCCAGTATGATTTTTAAGTAGGAACCAACATATCGAAGGCATTATACCATCCTTTTTAGATGGTGTAATGCCATTAAAAAGGCACACTCCATAAAATCGGTAGTGTCTGTTGATGGTTATCAGCCGGAATCCTTATTCATCACATGTATGAAACACATTCAGCAAAAGATGTTTCCTTTTGTACTTTTTCATCGAATTGTACCAAGTTGCAATCAGTCATTGCGAGGAGCTTTAGCGACGTGGCAATCCCAGCCTTATCCGCCTTTGGCGGATTCACTGCGCTCGTCCGCCATGGCGAAACAATTTTGCAAAGTATTCAATTGAACGCAACTTGGTATTACACCTTATCCCCTCTAGTCAACCAGGGCCTCTTATCATTTCCAACAACTTTTGATATCTTTTCAGCAATCCAGTCAAAGGGCAGATCTGAGTGGGGTCCAAATCTTTCTAGATATTCAATATATGGTCTTCCTTGAAGATCTCTCTGTGGTAGCATGGCATCACCCTTACCGTCCCACTCAACAGTCGGTAACCCGTTTTTTTCACACAGACCTTTATCAAATGTAGGGGCTAGGCTTACCCACTTGTCGTCAAGGAAAAACTGGGTATACCCATGACGTGGGAACACGTTAGTGCCTGTCATCTGAATAATCTTATGCGGTACTTTATGGTTTCTAATCCTTGCAAATGTCAGGCGGGTCGGGATCTTGGCAGCCCGGCCCAATGCAGTAAGCAGTACTGCTTTCTGAACACAGTATCCCTTCCCCCATTCAAGTACCCTGGATGCAATAAAGTCCTCTTTAAATACAGAGATCATATAGAGACTGTAGGCAATCGAATCTCTTACAAAGTAGAAAAGCTTTCTAGCCTTTTGCCCATTGTCTGCGCAACCAGCAGTAAGAT
>JAGGYK010000217.1 GCA_021162585.1 Deltaproteobacteria bacterium | reverse complement strand
AGGGCTATCTTGATGAGTTATATATTTTTGTTTATGAATGCAACTAAGTCGCAAATAATTTGTTGACAAAAAAATGAGGCTGGTTATTAGATAGTTGATAATGTAACCAAGTTGCTCACATAAGAAAGGAGAGATTGAAACGAAGAAAATAGCTTTATTAAGTATTAGTATGCTATTATTTTTAGGTAGTGGTCTTGTCTTTGCAGGTTTTATAGGTAGCGCTGACAACAAGATTATTATAGCTGTCAGTATTCTACCCCAGGCATATTTTGTGGAGAATATTGGGGGAGATAGGGTTGAAACCATGGTAATGCTTCCTCCTGGGGCAAGCCCTGCTACATATGAACCTCTACCAAGTCAATTGAGGGATCTAAGCAAGGCAAGGGTATACATTAAAGTGGGTGCCCCGGGTTTCCCGTTTGAGGAGGCCTGGTTTCGAAAGATTCGTGATGCTAATAAGGATATGGAGATCGTGGATTCTTCAAAGGGGATTAGCTTTATTAAAAACAATCCCCATATCTGGCTTTCGCCCTCGTGTGTGAAGGTGCAAGTAGAAAATATTTATAATGGACTGGCTAAAATTGATCCTGGAACTAAAGGATATTATATGAGAAACAAGGATAATTTTTTAAAAAGGATCGATTCCCTTGACAAAGATATCAAGAATCGATTTGCAGGCTTGGAAAATCGAAGATTTATGGTTTTTCATCCTGCATGGAGCTATTTTGCAAGAGATTACAATCTAAAACAGGTCCCTATACAGATCGAGGGAAAGGATCCCAGTCCTGTTGCCATCAAAAAAATTATAGAAGAGGCTAAAAAAGAGAAAATCAAGGTTATCTTTGTACAGCCCCAGTTTAGCACTAAAAGTGCTGGAGTTATTGCAAAGGAGATTGGAGGTAATGTCCAGCCAATGGATCCCCTTGCAAGAGATTGGGTGGATAACATGGACGTTGTATCCAAGGCCATTGCTGGGGCATTAAAGGAGTAAACGTTTGTGTATAATACAGCGATAGACTTGGATGGAGTGTGGGCTTTTTATAATGGCTTTCCTGTACTTGAAGATGTAAGTATATCTTTAGAGCAGTATGATTTTCTAGGAATTATTGGCCCAAACGGAGGGGGTAAAACCACTCTACTTAGGATAATCCTGGGGTTGATACAACCAGATAAAGGCCGTGTAAGTGTGCTTGGCGGTCGCCCTGAAGAGAATAGAAGATTTATAGGGTATGTCCCACAATATAGCGATTTCGATCATGAATTTCCTATGAGCGTATGGGAGATGACAATGATGGGACGTCTAGGACATAGAGGCTGTTGCAAGAGGTATGGTCACAAGGATAAAGAAATTGTGGCTAATATCTTGAAGCAGATGGAGCTTTATGAGCTTAAGGACAGGCAGATAGGAAGGCTTTCCGGGGGCGAGAAACAGCGAGCCTTTCTCGCCAGGGCATTAGCAGTTGAGCCCAGGATTCTTCTACTTGATGAACCAACAGCAAGTGTTGACCCCCATATAAAACTTGGGCTTTATGAATTACTACAAAGGCTGAATGAGAAGATGACAATAGTCTTGGTATCCCATGATATAGGGGTGATCTCCTCTTATGTAAAAAAGATTGCATGTCTTAATCAAAGGCTTTTTTACCATAATTCAAAAGAGATCTCTCGAGAGGATCTGGATGCTGCTTATCAATGTCCAGTAGAGATGATAGCACATGGGGTCCCCCATCGGGTGTTTAGGAAGCATTGAGTAATGTTATGCTGATAATCTAAAAGAAGAGGACTTGATAGATGCTAGATATGCTTCAGTATGAGTTTGCGAGAAATGCCATCATGACAGGACTATTGGCCAGTATAGCCTGTGGTATTATTGGGTCTTATGTTGTGATAAAAAGGATTGTATTTATAAGCGGTGGGATGGCTCATACTGCATTTGGTGGTATTGGATTGGGATACTATCTGGGAATTAATCCAATTGTAGGTGCGGCATTTTTTAGTATAGGCTCGGCCCTGGCTTTGGGCATAATAACTAAAAAGACAGACCAAAGAGAAGACGCTGTTGTTGGAGTTTTGTGGGCCATCGGGGTGGCTTTAGGGATCATATTTATAGCATTGACCCCGGGCTATGCACCTGATCTCATGAGTTATCTGTTTGGGGATATCTTAATGGTGCCTTTTTATGATATTATTTTGATATTGGCGCTCGATTCCATCATTGTCTTTGTAGTGCTCTTGCTGTACAAAGAGTTTTTGGCCCTTTGTTTCGATGAGGAATTTACAGAGGTTACAGGGATTCCTACATTGTCCCTATATCTTATCCTGCTGTGCTTAATTGCCATGACCATAGTAATCCTTATCAGGGTAGTAGGGATTATCCTGGTGATAGCACTCCTTACCATGCCAGCCGCTATTAGCAGCCAATTTACCTATAATCTTAAGAAAATAATGATTATATCTATCCTCCTTGGTATTGTATTTACTACCTCTGGAATCATGGCTTCTTATTATTTTGACTTGCCATCTGGAGCAACAATCATTCTGGTCTCAGGGACCATCTATGTACTTACCTTATTATATAAGAAAGTCCTTTACCGAAAAGATTATCAGATGGAGGGCAGGTGAAGGGTATCTGTCAACTGAAGTTGCTGGTTTTGTCCATTTAAGGTGCGAACCACCGCTGCTTGAAAGCGGTGGTCTCTGGCGGCCACGAATATTGGATTTATCCTTTCGAGTGAACAGGGCTGTCTAACCCTACCTGCTTCAGCCAGTAGGAGTTGAGTCTCGTTTGATAGACAATTTTTTGACCTTTTATAACATATTTCTGTCCAAGACACGCCACAGTTGAAAATCTGGAATGTCCATATTTTGTAATTACGGTTACGTTCTTGCCTATTTCTGATTGTAGCTAGTACGTATAAATGCAGACAATAAGCCAAATAAAGGATGGCACGATATTTGGTATCAAGATCCGTATGAAAGCCACTGCCAAATACTTAAAAATGTCTGTTATCTCCCTATTTTTGATAATAGTAATCCCTGCCTGGGTTTATGGTGAAGTAGTTATGGTAAGCTGGGTAGCAAATACGGAGACTGGCCTCGGCGGGTACCGTGTATACTATGGCACATCCAGCATGACATATACGCAATCTTTGGATGTTAGCCCCCTTATAAATAGTATAGAGATTGGTGACCTTAGTCAGGGATATACCTATTACTTTGCGATTACTGCATATGATACTGAAGGCTATGAGAGTGCCTATTCTGAGGAAGTGAGTGTCTCTATACCAGAGGAAGATCCCCCGCCAGATGAAGATAACTCTGTTTCATTAGGTGCTGGCTCTGGTGGTGGAGGTGGTGGATGCTTTATATCTTCCGCTATAGGCGGAGCAGGCATCTGAGTCCTTTTAGTGAATAGTAAATAGTGAATAGAGTCATTTCAGACTATTAATTACGAGGGCATCTGAATCCAAAACTAAAAACAATATGTCGCCCCAAAAGCCTTCCCCACCCTCGACTCTAATTTAACGTCTCGGAATT
>JAGGYK010000166.1 GCA_021162585.1 Deltaproteobacteria bacterium | reverse complement strand
CGAAATGACAAGTTAAAAAGACTTTTTACGAGACCGTCAAGGTTTGCTTACTTGCTGCATAAGTAACAGCAGGGTCTGTGCCGATGGCCACTGCTACCTCCATCTTCTTGCCTGCCTTCCTATATTCATTGAAATGATGGGACCCATCCTTGTGGATGTGCCAGTGCATGCCTGTGGTCTTCCTGTCATAAACCTGCATCCTGTACATACCTACATTCCTCTTCCCATGGTTCAGGTCTCTGGTAAAGACAACAGGCAATGTAATAAACCTCCCCCCATCCTTTGGCCAGCATTGAAGTATGGGTAATCTCATCAAATCAACATCATCTCCCTTCCATATAACCTCCTGGCAGGGAGGACGACTTATTTTCCTAACCTGCGGAAGATATCTGGACCATGCAATAGCCTTTGGGATAAAAGCAAGCTTTTCCATAAACGAGCATGGAGGGGTCTGGTCAAGGATGATCTCCAGCCTCCTGGCAAGATCATCCAGACTCTTACAGCCCAAGGCAAGGGCAATCCTGTCCTTACTGCCAAAGGCATTGGTGAGCACGGGAAATGCCGATCCTTCAACATTCTCGAAAAGAAGGGCCTTCCCTCCTTCTGGAGTCTTAGAGATACGATCTGTGATCTCAGTAATCTCAAGGATCGGTGAGACTAGGGTGTCTATCCTGAGTAGATCACCTCTGGCATCAAGCATTGAGATAAATTCTTGTAAGCTTTTATAATATGTCTTCATTGTGCTTTTTCTCCAGCAGATAGAGATGGCATATCCCAAAGAACAGCGACCTTGAGTATACAACAACAAAACCATTTTGTTGCATTGTGCGCTTCAGTACCTGGGGTGAAAGAAAGCTCATCACAGAGTCTCTAAGATACCTGTAGGCACTCATATCCCCGGAGATAATCCCACCGATTAATGGAAGCAGCCTCGTAAAATAGATGAGGTAGATCTGCCTGAAGAACAGGCGCTGAGGCATGCCTAGCTCCAGCACAACAAGCCTTCCCTCCTCTTTAAGGACACGGTGCACCTCCACAAAAAACCTATCCAGGTCTGTCATGTTTCTTATGCCAAAGGCCACCATGGCCTTATCAAAGCTCTCACCTCTAAAGGGCATTGCCAATGCATCCCCACTTGTAAAGATGTAGTTATCCTGTATCAAGCAATCTCCTGCCTTGCTTCGCGCTATCCTTAGCATCTTGTTAGAGAGATCAAGGCCACATACCGTGCACCTTGCATCTTTAAGCGCACACAGGGCCAGGTCGCCTGTGCCAGTAGCAATATCAAGTGCAAGGTCATTATCTTGCAGATCCAGCCTTCTTATTGCATCATATCTCCAAAACCTATCCATGGACAAGGAAAGTATGGCATTGACTCTATCATAGGTGGGGGCAATGCGATCAAACATTTTAGCTATCGTGCCTGGTCTCTTGTCAATCATTACTCCCCCACCTTGGTGCATGTGGATATTCAATCTTAAGATGATCCAGCACCCTTGCTACCATGAAATCTGCAAGGTCATCTATGGATTTTGGGTGGTGATAAAAGCCAGGGCATGCAGGCATTACAGTTGCCCCTGCCTCGGTGACAGCCACCATGTTCCTCAAATGGATCAGGCTGAGCGGGCTCTCACGGGTTACAAGGATGAGCGGGCGCCTCTCCTTTAGAGTTACATCTGCTGCGCGATCCAGGAGGGTATGGGTATACACGGATGCAACAGCTGAGAGGGTCTTCATGGAACATGGGATGATCACCATACCTTCTGTCTGAAATGATCCGCTGGCAACAGGTGCAAAGAGGTTATTATTATCATGTATAATCGCATCTGCCCTGACACCCGCAGAGGCTTCCATCTGGTGGATAATCTCATGGAGGTCCTTGTTTTGCTCATGCTTGAAGACCTTTAATGCCATGTCAGATGCCATGATATGGATCTCTTTAGGCAGGCCAAGGAGTATCTCTATCAATCTAAGCGCATATATGCTCCCAGATACACCTGAAATACCAATGATAATTCTATGCTTCATGATATATTCCTCAATAACGCACCTGATAGTGTGGCAACAAAGACAAGAACCGAGATAATACTATTCACATAGTAAAAGGAGATATTGATCTCTTTAATCTCAGTGGGCCTTACCAGCCTGTGCTCAATGACAAAGAGAAAGGCGATGATTCCCACAAACACAAGATAGACAGGGCTTAAAGAAAAGGCCCGGTAGAGTGAGATCAGGCAAAGGATACTTATTATGTGTAACAAAGACGCTATGTTAAGCGCCTTGTCTATGCCAAATATAGCAGGGATGGAATAGAGCCCTTCCCTGCGATCAAAATCTGCATCCTGGCATGCATAGAGGACATCAAAACCTGAAATATAACAAAGAAGAGCTAGGCTTAGAAGGACGATCCTGAAGGAGATCGCACCGGTTACTGCCACCCATACTGCCATGGGCACCAGGCTGATGGCAAGGCCCAGGATAATATGAGAAAACCAGGTAAAGCGCTTGGTGTATGAGTATAAGAAGAGAAAGCCTAATACAGGAAATGAAAGCCAGAAGCAGATCTGTGATAGCATGGCTGAAGAAAAGATAAAGAGGAGAGCAGAAAAAGCTACAAAAGATACAGCCTCGCCTCTAGTTATGACACCAGTTGGGATCTCACGCATGGCTGTCCTTGGATTTCTGCTATCTATAGCAGCATCTGCAAGTCTGTTGAACCCCATGGCAGCAGACCTTCGCTTAAAGATGCGGGGTAGCAATCCCTATGCTGATCCAGACCAAGATCAGCAAGGAGTCTCTTGGCCCTTGAGGCCTGCTCTTGTTTCGGCACATCCCGTATCTTCATGCCAAGGCAGACATTTTGTAAAACCGTTCTCCATGGAAGCAGGCCAAAGTCCTGGAGGATGAAGGCAACATCCTTCCTTGGCCCCTTTACTGCCTTTCCCCTTATTGTTACCTTTCCTTTTGTTGGACCCATGAGACCAGAGAGCATATAAAGGAGCGTTGTCTTCCCACACCCAGAAGGCCCTATTATGGCCATGGAATCCTCCTCCTCAACAAAGAAGCTCACTCCTTCAATCACTTTGGTGTCCCCGAAGGTCTTGCTCAAGCTGTCTACGCAGATCACGTCCACTACCCTTTTACATATCCTGTCCACACCAGGTTCTTGTAGGCAAGCTCTTTTGAAAGCAACCCCTTGTGCACAAGCCAGGTCTGAACCCTGGTAACATCAGTTTCTGAAGGGGGCGCTGGATCAGGAAAGGGAGGGATAGAGTATTGTTCCTTGAGAGAAGCAGGAAATCTCGTCTTCTTTACGAGTATATCCTTAAAGGCATCAGGATTTTCATTGATCATATGCACAGCCTTCCCATAGGCACCCAAAAACTGTGTAGCCAGCCTGGGGTAAGCCTGCAAGACATTTCCTCTTATGGCTACGATGGTAGCGGTTATATCCAGCATTTTATCATCTGCGATCAGAACTGCCCCACCTGAGATGGCCATGGTGGCAAGGGGCTCTGGCAAAAGCGCAAGTTTCACAGATCCACCCATGAGCATCTGATAGCGTATGGGGATTGTCCTCACCTCCATCTTTTTGACAAAACTTATAGGGATGTCTGCTCTTGATAACATCTCATCTAAAAAGTACTCGATAATCGATGCACTTGATATGGCAATCGGCACATCCTTGATCTGATCAATCGTCTTTATGCCTGAGCCAGGGGATGCGACAAGTGCAAACATATACTGCCTGAGCATAGTATGATAGACCTGAGTGATAATCTTGAGATTCTCACCACTATTGGCAAGCAGGATAGTGTTCAATAGATCGCCAAAGTAACCATCAATACTCCCTGCCCTGAGGGCAGCATCCCTCTCCAAGGCACTATTGAAGCTCACCAGGCTCATGTCAACCCCCTGGTCCTTAAAGATGCCCCTTTCCTTCCCCACAACTAATGGTAGGGTGTCTATGACAGGGAGTATCCCCAGGCGGAACTTTAACATCTCCTGGCTGTACACAAAAGAAGGGATCAAGAAGAGAATAACACCAACAATAGCAAATATCCTTTTGACCATAGACCCTACTCCTGAATTTTCATTGAAGGCCTAATTACTTATTTGCATGAGGCCTTGTCAATGTATAATCTCTCCAGAAAACTAGATGGGTATAGACATAGGTGCCAGTTTTGGGAGTTGAGACATCTACTTGCTATATGGTCATACCCTCTCCTTAAGCCAGCTTTCAAGCTGGGCTGCTGAGAAGGTATTCAATACATCAGACCTTGATAGCCAGGCCCTCCTGGCAACACCAACACCAAACCTCATCCCCTTCATCATACCGAGATTGTGCGCATCAGAGCTAAGGATAATCTTGGCCCCGCTTTGCTTTGCCCTTCTAGCGTTCACATCAGACAGGTCTAACCTGTCGTAATAACAATTTATCTCAAGCGCTGTGTTTGTGGAGGCAGCACATTCTATCACCTCATTGATATTCACCTTGTAGCCCTGCCTCCTTGATATTAATCTCCCTGTAGGATGAGCAATCGCATCCACGTGTGGATTGGAACATGCCTTAAGGATTACATCTGTAAGGTCTTGCTTTGGAAACATATGCACTGCTGCTATTACAATATCAAGATCTTGTAGGATATTGTCATCAAAATCAAGGCTTCCATCTCTTAATATATCCACCTCAGTCCCTCTAAAGATTCTTATCCCAACCTCCTCTTGAACCCTTTCGATCTCTCTCATCTCTTTTCTTAACCGCTTCTCATCAAGACCATTTGCATATTTTGCAGACTTTGAATGATCAGTTATGGCTATATATTCATAACCAAGGCCCTTTGCAAATTCTGCAATCTCCTTAATCGAGTTTACACCATCTGAATAATTCGAGTGTATGTGAAAGTCACCTCTTATGTCATCATAATCAACAAGCTCTGGGGCCTTTCCTAACTCTATCTCCCCCCTGTCCTCCCTGAGCTCAGGGGGTATCCAGGCAAGCCCAAGTGTAGAATAGATTTCTTCTTCCTCTCTGCCAGCAATCTTATTATTTCCTTTAAAGATCCCATACTCTGAGATCTTTAGACCTTTTTGTCTTGCGATGCTCCTTAACTTTATATTGTGAGGTTTTGAACCTGTAAAATACTGCAATGCAGCCCCAAAACACTCCTCAGGAACTACCCTTAAGTCTATCTGATATCCTTCCTTTATTATGATCGAGCCTTTAGTTTCACCCTTTGCAAGGATTCTCTCTACTCTGGCAAAGTTTGTGAAGTGATCTATAATCTCACCGCCCCTATTACTTGCACAAAGGATATCAATATCACCAATTGTTTCCCTCATGCGGCGCAGAGATCCTGCAGGCGCTACCCTCTCCACCCCTGCCTGTTTTATCCAGTCTATTACCTCTTCTGCGAGAGGAAGGGCTATACCAATTGATATTCTCTTTTCTTCCGCACTGAATACTTCAAGCCCTTTCTTTATGTTTTCCACCTTTTTTTCGCCCATACCAGGTAGGCTCGCAAGGGAGCCATCTTTGATTACCTTTTCTAGATCTTTTCTTGAGCTCACACCAAGGGTATCGTGTGCAATTCTTAATGTCTTTGGCCCCATACCCTGAATATTGAGTAGTTCAAGCAAATCTGACGAGATCCCTTCCATTGCCTCCTTGTATTTCTTCATTTCGCCTGTTTCTAAGTATTCATCTATCTTCTTGGCAATCCCCTTCCCTACTCCAGGTATAGAGGTAAGTTTCCCATCTTTCCATAAAACCTCTATATCTTCGGTTAAATCTTCAAGGGTCCTTGCGGCTTTTCTGTATGCAGCAATCTTAAAGGGCATCTCGCCCTTAAATTCCAGGGCATCTCCGATCTTAATAAAGATATTAGCAAGTTCTCTGTTTCTCATACAAACTCGCATGTCCTAGTGGACACAACCAAATATGAAAATATGTGTGTCATTCTCTCCCTAAATCTGCCAAATCGTGAGGTAGGCGTGAAGTTAATTTTCCATCCGCCAAAGATATCCCCATAAGCGCTAACGTAGTCGCAGCGTCATTCCGGCGAACCCCGGATCGGGGCCCGGGGCAGGCTCTGGATTCCGGCTTTCGCCGGAATGACGAATAAGAAATACCGCTCTCTTAAGTTAGCGCTTATGCCCCCCATCCCTTCTCTCGTAAGGTATTGAATTTATTTTATATTTTTCTTTAAGCTGAACGCTGATCCCTGACCCCTGTTTTCATATAAAGCCCTTATCCCTCGGCTTCATGCTATGATATTTAATATTCTAAGATAAATGGCTGTCTTAGTCAAAGGAAAATATACTAACAGATCCGACGTGATGGTATAACACTCTATAACTTATGTCCTTAAATCACCCCATAGAGGAGTCCAATGTTATTCAAGAACTCTAGTCCGGGTTACAATTTAAAAATTTTTTGCTCGACAGCCATTTTCATAGGCGACCCTTTTCCTCCTTACTCAAAGATATTCGACTTTCTCAAAGGTGAGGAGGACTTGTCCGCCTAAGGAGGAGGATTGTTCCCCCTATATTGACATCCTAGAACAGAACCTATAAGCTTTTCCTCCAATTCAGGGAAATCCCCTAAAGATCTTAATACAGAACGTCAAAGAAGGTGGGCGATAGGAGGCAGGTAAAGTAAAGTTGACAGTCCCGTAAAAAGTCCCAACAACTTGTCATTTCGAGCAAAGCGAGAAATCTTTCCGATGCAACATGCTGAATTCACAAGATTTCTCCCTACGGTCGAAATGACTGATTCACCGAGTTTGACTTTTTACGAATGCATCAAAGTTAATGTAGAGAAAAATTTTGTAAGATAAGGCTTATCTGATAAAATCTTGAAAGAAAAAGGATTTAGGCATGACAGAGGTACAAGTCAGTAAGGATGTATCGAGGATAGTAGTTACTTTCCCTTATAATCCTCTCCTCATTGAGAAGATAAAAATGGTTAAGGGACACAGATGGCACCCTACCGAAAAATACTGGAGCTTTCCCAATATGGAGGGCATGGTAGAAAAGATCATTCAAATCTTTGCTGGAGAGAAAGTTCACGTAAATCCTTCATTACAAAAACAACCTTCCTTACGTGAAAAGCATCCTGAGAAAAACTTTTTGGGGCATGACTTTGAAGACCTGAGAAAGGAACTTACCTTTAGGAAATATAATTCAAAGACAACAGAGATTTACACCCATGTGAGCAGCAAAGATTTTATAAGGATCTTGTACGCCTCTGGCGTAAAAAAATCCATTGGATCAGATCCTAGTGACCGAAGGAGGTAATGGCCTGTGAGGGTAAATCTCAGCCATAGGGAGATATAAACGACATAGTCGCATATACCTCCAAAATTTGGAGCATATATGACACTGTCAGATATGAACGAGCTATACGCAATTGCAGAAAGGAGGAAAGATCTATGAGTAACAGAAAGATGATGATTTTACTGGCTTTCTCACTTGCAATTATTGCGGCTTTATCAATTTCGGGTTGCTTGAATACAGGCTCAATAGTTTGGGATGGAGTAGAACGAACCTATCTTATCCATGTTCCACCTCCTTATAATGAAACAAAGTCAATGCCGCTTGTAATTGTCCTTCATGGAGGCCTTGGAACAGGTAAACGTATGGTAAAACTAACGCAGCGCGGTTTCAATACATTGGCAGATAAAGAGGGTTTTATCGTTGTCTATCCTGATGGCATTGAAGAGAAGTGGAATGATGGCAGAGATGAGAGGTATTCACAAACAGACGATGTCGGTTTTATCTCAGCGCTCATTGATCATGTTGCCCAAACTCTTAATATCGACCGCAGTCGTGTATACGTTGCCGGTATATCAAATGGTGCACATATGTCTATGCGCCTGGTTCGCGAACTTTCTAACAAGATTGCCGCGGTTGCAGCGATTGCCTATTCAATGCAAGAGAAGTATGCTTCAGTACCCGTATCAGAACAACCGATTTCTGTGCTCGTGATGACTGGGACGGAAGATCCTCTTGTACCATGGACAGGTGGAGAAACGCCTGACCCCAACGGTACGCGGATGTTGGGGAAAATTCTATCAGTACCTACTACCGTTGAAGTCTTGGTCGCCCATAATCAATGTTCTACGACCCCCAATGTCACATGGGAACCTGATATAGATCCCCGAGATGGCACACGTGTGCGGAAAGAAGTATACGGCGGAGGAAGTGAAGGAGCTGAAGTGATACTTTATGCCATCAAAGGCGGAGGACATACCTGGCCTGGAGGCAGGCAATATTTACCGGAGATAATAATTGGCAAGACGAGTAGAGATATAGATGCAAATGAGGTTATATGGAATTTTTTCAAGAAGCATGCGAGGTGAGATGCTTACGCTAGCAACGGCGTATAACACAGCATATACGCTACACACCGTCGGTACTTGCCCTTTGGGACATTGATCCCTTCGGTCGCAATGTCGTATATGCTGGAAACGATAGGCTAAATGGCTCTGGTTGCGACATCGAGCCTTTTATCTTGGGTCAAAATAATAACAAGATATAACGATGCGGCGTGAAAGTATATAGTAACGACCGCCATTTAGCCTAACGGTCGGCGGGTAAGCTAAAGTGTGATTAGGCGAAATATCGTTGCTTAATAATGAGATAATTAAGAGG
>JAGGYK010000314.1 GCA_021162585.1 Deltaproteobacteria bacterium | reverse complement strand
TGTCCGTTCTCCGTTTTATAGGCACGAGACATTAGGCTTAGGGGGATAAGGCTATAAGAATACTTTACGGGAGGAGGGATGGGGGGCTCTTGAGCGGATCTTCCATCGCGATTTGCTGATACATCCTTAGGCATTGCTTAAAGGGGTATCGCTCCCTTCTGAGCCCGAAGGCGAATAGAGGTCGCCCGTAAGCAAGGCTGAAGGATGTATCAAAGAGCGATGCAGGCAAGCGAGAGAGGAACCCATCCCGAGGAAGGGTATTTTCATCCTTCGTTGTGAGCGTGGATCGCTCTACGCGTTTATTATAATGTCGTGATTACTTGCCATAGTATACATGTAATGATAAGATTTAATTATGGCATTGACCTTAGAGCTAATACAGTCCTTACCCAAGTCTACGGGTGTATATATAATGAAGGACGCAAAGGGAAGCATTATCTATGTGGGTAAGGCCCTCGATATCAGATCACGTCTAAGGGCTTACCTGGGCCAGGATACCAGGACGTATGTGAGACATATAAAAGACAATACTGAAAAGATAGATTTTATGCTTACATCCAACGAAAAAGAGGCCCTGCTTTTAGAAAACCAGCTTATAAAAGGGTATAAACCCAGGTATAATATCTTCCTAAAAGATGATAAGACATATGTGAGTATAAAGATCACCACGAACCAGGAATGGCCAGGAATATATATAACCAGGCGTGTCCTAAGGGATGGTGCTCGTTATCTTGGCCCATATTCCTCTGTTCAGGCCACAAGAAAGACCCTGGCTGCTGTAGGTAGGATATTCCCGATTCGTAGATGTAAAGACATAGAATTTAACAATCGCCAAAGACCATGTATCTATCATCAAATAGGGTTGTGCTTGGCACCATGCGTAAAAAAGGTGTCTAAAGAAGAATATGACCAGACAGTAAGGGATCTGATTTCATTTCTTGAAGGAAAGGACAAGGCATTAATCGCTGATCTTAAGGTACGCATGAAGCAACAAGCAAAAAGCCTTAATTTTGAACAGGCTGCAAAGATACGTGATCAGATCTCTGCCATAAAAAATACACTAATCCCACAGATAATTATTGGGGGTGCTAAGACAGATATGGATGTATTCGGGACATACAGCTGGCGCGAGCATGTAGATATTGCTGTATTACGGATCTCCAAGGGGTCTATGATAGACGGCCATACATTTACTTTAAAAAATGTAAGTACACAAAAAGACGAGGTGCTAGGTAAGTGTATTTCCCAATTTTATCTGAACAAACGAGGTGTACCACCGATTATATACACAGATATCCTACCTGAAGATAAAGAGACTCTAGAGCAAGCCCTTTCAGATATACGTGGCTCTAACGTGAGGATAAGCCAGGCTAAGAGAGGCAGGCCCAAGCAGTGGGTGGCTATGGCCCAAGAAAATGCTGTAAGCCACTTCAAAGAAAGTGATATACCTGCCTTAGAGGAGATAGCAAAGGTCTTTCACCTTCCCCGGATACCTTATCGGATGGAGTGCTATGATATATCATCCATCCAAGGGGCGTATGCTGTAGGATCTATGGTAGTGTTTATCGATGGCCATGCTGAAAAAGACCTTTATAAGCGCTATAAGATAAAGAATATCTCGTCCCAGGATGATTTTACCATGATGGAAGAGGTCCTTAACAGGAGATTAAAGGGGGAGGAGGTAAAACCGGATCTTATAGTCATAGATGGAGGCAAAGGCCAGTTAAATATATGCATTAAGGTCCTAAAAAGCATAGGGATTACCACAATACCCATTGTTGCTATGGCAAAAGAAAAGGGGGGTAGGGTTGATAGATTTTTCTTGCCAGGCAGAAAAAATCCCATCTTCCTGCCTCCCAGGAGCTATGCATTAAAGGCGCTTCAAAGGCTGCGGGATGAGGCACACAGGTTTGCCATTACATACCATAGAAGGCTCCGTTCAAAGGCATCAAAAAGATCCTTTTTAGAGGACATCCCTGGGATAGGCCGTAAAAAGGCAACGATCATCCTTAAACATGTTGGTCATATCAACAATATATACGATATTAAAGAAGAAGCTCTTATAGGATGTAAAGGCATTACTAAAACGGACATTAAGAATATTATGTCATATATACAAAAGACATAACAGAATATACACTGAATTTCCCTGAGCTTTCCTTGGAGTTCGAGATAAGGTCTTTCATCCTCGATGAATCCGTAAAAAATCAAACTCGGCGAATCGGTCATTTCGATCCCTTCGTTACTGTCATTCCGAGCGAAGCGAGGAATCTTAGTATTTATGCTCAGGGCAGGCTCCGGGAGAAATCTTGCGTATTCAGCATGTTGCATCGGAAAGATTTCTCGTTCCTGCCTGCCGGCAGGCAGGTCACTTGAAATGACAAGTTAAAAAGACTTTTTACGAGACCGTCATCCTTGAGTCTTTGATATAAGATGGTATTAGTGTCCAAAATAATCTGATTCCTGTTGAATAGCCTGTTACTCCTGAACCATTCATGCTGCAACTACCTTAATTCATTGGAGTATTGGAGTGCTGATTATTTCCATTTTTACATTACTCCATCACTCCAGGCCCCTGTGTGAACTAGATGCAATTTTGATCAATATTCTTAAGTTATTAAAATAGCTTCGATCTTTTATCTTGGACAAAAGTGATAAGATGGGTAAACAGTTTCCACTTAGACTGTAAAATTTTTCTCTTTTGACTAGATCTTTTCAGAAACGATAGCACTATATTCTCTTGATTTATTGCTACAGACCAAATGATTATGCTATATTAATATGGCATGTATATTGCTCAACAAATTATGGATACTTATAAGGTTTACTATTGAGGAGGGGGACTATGAAAGATTTTAAAAGGTTATTCAGCTTAACCCTGGCCTTATTGGTTTTGTTTGCCTTGGCTGCATGTTCATCGTCTGATTCTGATAATTGGGGGATTATATCATCATCCCAAGAATCCCCAGAAGACACATCGGGGCCTGAGGATGATCAAAACAATGATATACCAGAGCGTGAATTTATTGCCGATTGTGATAAGGGATGGTTAGAGAAGCAAGCAGGTCACTATATCTTACACCTTGAAGGAAGTGCTTATGAAATGGGCTATCAACACGGAATCTTACTGAAAGATCAAGTACAGGAAAATATAAATAATGTACCCGCTGAACTCTTATCTGAGATGGGCCTAGATGAGGAGACCAAAGCAATAATAAATGAGGTAGCACCAGTCCTATTGGGTATTGTCGGAGAGATCATGGAGCCCTATATCCCAGATGAATTAAGGCAGGAGCTAAAAGGTGTGTGTGATGGAGCTGGCGTCCCCTATATAAAGGCAGTAGGTCTTCATACATTTCTGGATTCAACAGAATATATATCTGCTATAGTAGAGAACACAAAGGATATATTAGATAAATATCCAAAAAAGACCTTATTAAAAGACATACCTGGAATCAAAGAAAGATTATCAGATGTACCCCAGAAGCTAAGGACCTTGCTCATGGGTCTTGATTGTAATACCTTAAAGGCACTAGGCGCGTTATCTCCTAAGGCCTGTACGATATTTGGCGCATGGGGAAATGCCACAGATACGCACAAGACTATATTTGCTAGGGGGTTGGATTTCCCCTGGATGCCTACACTGGTAAAGAATTCAGTACTAACCTTTTACAAGCCTGATAAAGGCATCCCATTTGCATCCCTGGGATGGGCAGGCTATATTGGTGGCCTATCTGGTATGAATATAGCAGGGCTTACATTTGGCGAGACAACCTGCAGTAGTAAATCAGCAACCCTCTTGGGTGAGCCATTTTTCTTTTTATGTAGAGATGTATTGCAATTCAGTGAAACCATAGATGAGGCCATAGATAGGATAAAAAATACACCCCGTACATCAGGTTATACTATCATGGTAATGGATCCTGTAAGGGAAGGGGTTGTAATAGAGGAATCAGGGGGTATATACTGGGGAAAATTGTTATCCGATAATATTAATGGCCCTATATTTACTAGATATACCAATACAGCCCCTGCTGAGCTAGATGCAAAATATGAAAAATATGGGATAACACCTGTTAAAGACACATTGGTTACCTGCAACTGTGCAATTACAGAGTTCCAGCAGATCTCATGGTCGATAAATTCACGCTATGCAAGGGTGATGCAGCAATTCAATAAAAACGAGGGAAATTCAGGGTATGCATTTAGTGTGGATTTAGCTAAGGCCATGCTATGGGATAGATATGGTCTGGATGGTGATTATGATGGTGATGGTCATGTATTTAAGAGAGATGGTAGCCCTATAACACATGGAACACTTCAGGACTCTGTGTATGTAGCAGATGATCTAGATATCTGGATAGATCCAGACCATAGTGTTGCACATGAGGGTGGCATCTGGCTGCAATTTAATCTCAATGAAGAATTTGGGCTAGGGTCTGTCGATAGAGATGACTCAGATGGAGATGGGATACCTAATGATCAAGAACAGGTCTACTCTACCAACAAAAACCTGAGGGACACAGATGGAGATGGTCTGACTGATGGAGAAGAGATTGGGTTGGGTTTTGATCCAACCAATCCTGATACAAATGGAGACGGGAATAGCGATTGGAAGGAATACATAAACTGGCCTGAGTTAAATTCAGAGATTATAGATACCTACAATGGGGTATTTGGCTATGCATCCCTTGAAAAATACGATGCAGATTATGGTGACCTATATATAGCGCACCTAAAAGGCAGACCATATGAGATGGGCTATCAATTGGGCTACCTTTTGGGAGAGAATATAAAGGAGAACTATAATATGTTTGTGCAGTACCTTATGGACGAAGTAGGGGTATCTGAGGATCTGGCACCTACTTTCCAGACCCTTATAGAACATGCCTCAGATCTAATAGCCTTAAACATGAGGCCTTTCACCCCATCACGTTATTATGAAGAGGCAAAAGGGATTGAGGATGGGGCTAAATCAAGGAATATTGATATAGACTACATGATGATCATAAGGATGGTTGCTATTTCCAATGCAGCAGAGATCTACATACCAGAGTTTGAGGTCTCGTGGAGAGAACCCCAAAGACAAGGGCCTTTTATCATTCCAATAGACCCATTCCAGTGCTCATTCTTTGCAGCATGGGGGGACCGTACAGAGCAAGGCAGACTCCTGGCTACCCGAAATCTGGACTGGGCTGAAGATACAGGCATTGCAAAGAACAGATTAATTACACTCTATCAACCAGATGATGGTATCCCTTATGTAACCTTGGGATGGGCTGGTTTTATAGGTGCTATAGCAGGGATGAATGCTCAGGGTATATGTGTATCTGAGATAGGCTCTCACAACCAGATACAGTCCATATGGGGTACGCCATGGGCACTTAGGCTTCGAGAGGTACTAAGGGAAGGCAAAGGCCTCATCTCTGCAAGGAATGCATTTGAAAGATATCCTAATACACAGGGATTTAACTTCATGATAGCAGACGGAGACCCTGATGGATGGCAAGATGGCCATTACCTCCCAGGGGCATGGGCTATAGAGACAGATTATCTATACACTGCATTCTTTGGCCCGAATGACAAAGACGAAGATCAGGCCATTTACAATGGGGAATGTTATGCCTTACGGTTAGATAACGCAGTATTCAGGGCAGATTCAGCCATGGATCAAAGGATTAGAAAAACTCAAGCAGCATCCAATGGTCCTGATGGTGATCCAAGACAATCTGGTGCCTACAAAAATAGATATAAAGGTCAATATGACAGGCTTAAATACTATGAAGATATGGGTATACCCCTCACCCATGTAGAGGCTATTGAGATATCTAAAGGTGTAGCCATGGGATGCAATGTGCTCTCAGTCGTATATGCCCCCACTGTGGGTGATTTCTATGTAGGTTATGAAAAGGGTGGGCGTGCAGGTGATGGCGAGTGGCATCCAACACAGGATAGTAGATATGAGAGGTTTAATATTTATGAACTCATAGAATCTCCATAACCCCTGCCCTGGCGGACGCAAAGGATGAAAGAAGAACTCAAAAATTGATGAGACGGACCACAGGTCTCAGATTTCAGATTCTTCTTTGTGCTCATGTGGATATTTGCCACCCTTGTGGATATGGGTATGGGTGTGGAG
>JAGGYK010000097.1 GCA_021162585.1 Deltaproteobacteria bacterium | reverse complement strand
GCTTTGTAGTTTATCATTTTATACTTGAATATAATATCCTCATGGTGTATTAGAACCCAGCTCTTCCTTGCTCCATAAGGGGCTAAAAAACCATAAGGGAGGATTATATGAATTCTTACGAAGTGATGTTTATAGTAAGTCCTGAGGTCAGTGACGATGCCTTAGAAAAGGTTATTACAAAATTTAAGGATGTTATAACTAAAAGTGGCGGCAATGTGTCAGGGGTTGATGATTATGGGATAAAATCACTGGCATACAAGATCAATAAGGAACGTCAGGGGCATTATTTCCTTTGCTGTTTTAACGGGCCATGCAGCTTGATAGCAGAACTGGAAAGAAATTTAAGGATTGATGAGAGTATAATGAGGTTTATGGTGACCAAGCTAGAGAAAGAGGCAGAAAAAAGTGGTATCAAAGAAGGAAAAGAGATGCAGGATAGTCAATCCTCTAACAAACAAGAGGAGGTGACAGGGTAATGGCAAGGGAAAAAAGATTTAAACCCAATGCAAAATACAGGGCTTATTACAAAAAAAAGACATGTAGATTCTGTGAAGATAAAAGCCTCAAGATAGATTATAAGGCACCTGAAATATTAAAAGAATTTATCACAGAAAGGGGAAAGATACTACCAAGACGAGTGACTGGGGTATGCTCCAGGCATCAGAGACAGCTTTCAATTGCTATAAAAAAGGCACGGATATTGGCCCTGCTTCCATTTACTGTACACGAATAAAACAATGCCTCCAACTCTAAGAGGCAATAAAAATCTATTGCTTTTAAGTGGCATCTTCCTTTTGATATGTTTATTTATCATTACAATACCCAATCTAGCATTGCCTCTGATACTTTTCTTGCCATCTGTATATTGTATATGGTCAGAAAAACTACCTAGGAAGTGGGTGCGCTTATTAAGCTTGCTACCCCTGACCTTGATTATTATACCGGGGTTTACATCAGGTGTAGTTCTTTATGTATGCATATTATTATTTAGTATACTTCAATGCAAGTATATACATAAAGGGCATATAGGATCGACTGTATTGGCACCTGTTTCTATGCTATTAGGGATAGTTGTTATTATGGTTATTATCAAGGCACATATTTTATCACTTCCATTCCTTGAGGTTATAAGACAAGGTATTCATTCTATGATGGATCAGGTGATATCTGTTTATGATCAAATGCTCACCAGGGAGCAGCTACTGGAATTTAAGATAAGCAGACCAGATATAGAGAGAAGAATAGCTAGGTTTTTCCCTGCACTTATAAGTGCAGGGCTATCTTTTGTAGCATGGGCCAACTTACTGATTATAGCAAACATAAAAAAGATAAGCCTTTGTCACTGGAAGGGTCCTGACTGGCTTGTCTATATATTTATATGCGCATGTGTAATGATACTTCTGCCCTTTGGTAATCTTAGGATAGCAGGAGGAAATTTATTGATTATACTGTGCGTGGTATATTTCTTTCAGGGAATGGCTATAGTAGGTTGGTTTTTGCATGCTCACGGGTGGAGCTATATCATAAAAGGGGCTATTTATATATTGATCTTGAGCCAAATATATATAATGATTATTATAGCAGGATTTGGATTGTTTGATACATGGTTTGAATTTAGAAAAAAGATAAGAGTTACAAAAGGAGATGGATTATGAGGGTGATCTTATTAGAAGACATAGAAGGCTTGGGCACCATAGGAGAAGAAGTAAAGGTCAAAGATGGCTATGCTAGAAACTTTCTTATACCAAAGGGTAAAGCTATTAAGGCTACAGTAGCCAATGCCAAGACACTCAAGGACAGGTATCGCACGCAAACAAAAAAAGAGGTAAAGACAAGGGAGGAGGCCCATGCTTTGGCAGAAATACTAAGCTCTACCACTTTGAGCTTTGATGTTAAGGTTGGCCAGGAAGGCAAGCTATTTGGCTCTATCACTGGCTCTAATATCTATGAAGCCCTTAAAGAAAAAGGGGTTGAAATAGATAAAAAAAAGATAGTCATGGCCGAGCCTATTCGTCATACAGGCTCTCATGAGATCGCTATAAAGCTTTATCCAAATATAGTTGCCACCATTAAGGTGGAAGTCAGTGCAGAGGCTTAAATTTGAAAGAAACAATCCCATTACTACCTCATAACATTGAGGCAGAAGAATATATCCTAGGCGGAATCTTATTGGAGAATTCCTCCTTAGATGCTGTTATAGAAATAATTACGCCAGAAGACTTTTATTCTGAAAGGAATAGGGTTATATATAATGAAATGCTTTCCTTAAGAGATAAAGGGCTCCCTATTGATCATGTATCCCTTATTGAGGCTATAGGGGTTCGGGAAAAATTAGATGTAATTGGAGGAGCCAGTTACATTGCCGGACTTGCAGATCGTATCCGTACCACGGCCAACATTGAATATTATGCAAAACTTTTAAAGGATAAGGCCATACTTAGGTCGTTAATTGTGGGAGCAAACTCTATTGTAAAGATTGCAAGGGACCCTGTAGAAGACGTCTCAGAAGCTCTTCAGGCAGCAGAACAGATTATCTTCAATATAAACAAGGGCCTAGACAATAGGAGAGGCGGTCTAGTAAAGGTACGTGATCTTGTAACAGAAGTCTATCACACTCTAACACGTATTGCGAGTGGAGAGATTGCAGGCAGTGGTGTACCTACTGGGTTTATAGATCTGGATAGTATACTAATGGGTCTACATCCTTCTGATTTGATAATAATAGCAGGCAGACCATCAATGGGGAAGACATCGCTGGCAATGAATATCGCACGCCATGTAGTCTGCGTTGAGAAGGTACCAGTTGCAATATTTTCACTTGAAATGGGAAAGGAACAGCTTGCACTTAGGTTACTTGCCTCAGAGGCAATGATTAATCAATCAAAGGTAAGGAGCGCCCATCTAAGTAGAGAAGGATGGAATAAGTTAATAGAGGCATCTAGTGTACTTGCGGAAGCACCATTGTATATTGACGACACACCTGGTATCTCAGCAGGTGAGATCAGGGCAAAGCTCAGACGGCTAGCGAGCTCCGAAGGTTTAAGCCTAGTAATTGTAGATTATCTTCAGCTTATGACCAGTAGGAGTAGAGTGGACTTCAGGGAGCAAGAAATATCAGAGATATCCAGATCATTAAAGGCTATAGCAAAAGAATTTAATGTCCCAGTAATAGCATTATCTCAACTTAATCGAAGGGTTGAGGAACGTGAAAATAAACGTCCTCAGATGGCAGATTTGAGAGAGTCAGGGGCAATTGAACAGGACTCAGACATTATTTGCTTTATATACAGGGATGAGGTTTATAACCCTTCTTCTGAGGATCAAGGCATTGCAGAGATAATAATAAGTAAACATCGTAATGGCCCTACCGGTACTATCAAATTAAGATGGTTTTCTGAATATACTAGATTTGAAAATCTTGAGCTGCGATAGCAACCCTAGTTAAATATACATCTCATACCGCGAAGGGTCAAATCCTCTGTCTTCCCATATTATATACGCGGTCTGTAAAAGATTCTATGTCTGCTGGTACCATAGAATGATGTGTTTCTATAGCTGTGCGCAATCTTTTTAAGGATCTCACTTCTATCTGTCTAACTCTTTCTCTGGTAACCCCGATCTTGATGGCAATATCATTTAAGGTGGCAGGGGGATCACTAAAGAATCTTTGTTGGATAACAAAAATTTCTCTACTTGTAAGCATTGGTGGATTAGCCTTCAAAAAGCTTGAAACAAAAATAGCCTGCTCCTTCATACCATAGTAAGTCTCTTGATCGGGAGACTCATTTAATATATGATCAAGAATTGTACCATCCTCGTGTTCATTTTTTATATATTTGCAGTCTAGGGATATGAGCCCCTTTGCATGGCTAAGTCTACCAGTGTGAGATTGGTAGTTCTTGTGAATAAAGTTATTGATGTATGCCTTAATCCACCATATGGCATAAGATATAAATCTTACGCCTCTATCTGGATCAAAATGTATAAGGGCCTTAACAAGACCCATATTCCCTTCTTGAATAATCTCCAATGGAGAGTAGCCAAAATGAAAATAACTATGGCTTACCTTCATAACAAATCTTAGATTAGATGTTATTATTTTCTTCCCTGCTTCTATGTCTCCATTTCTATAGGTACGAACTAGTCGAAGTTCTTCCTCACGCGTTAATATCGGATAATCCCTGACCCTCTTTGTATAGATTTCTAAATCAGAACACGGATACTTACTCCCCATAGACACCTCTTTGATCCATTTTCTGTAAACTAAATTTCACAAATTTAAGTCTCTACAAACTAAATTTCACAATCCTAATTTTTTACAAACTAAATTTCACAAAGTCAAGCAATTTTTTTCAGAACAGCCTATAGTATAAAAATTTATTTATAAACAACATGTTAGAAAAGATATCGACGCGCAATCCGCCCAATGTATTTCACAAAAAAATGAGGGCTCATTCACTAAGCCCTAAAGTTGTTAGAAACATGAAGAAATAAGGAGACTTACCAGTTGGGCTATTCAGATGCATCTCTTTTTGGGTATCTTTTAATGTATATAAT
>JAGGYK010000107.1 GCA_021162585.1 Deltaproteobacteria bacterium | reverse complement strand
CTTTACTTGAAAGGAGCACTTTTTTAAATACTACAGCATAGCCTTTGCCACTCTCCCCAGCGTAGCTGGGGGTTTAGCTCTGGAATTAAATTTATTATTCTACTAAAATAATAGTTTTCATGGATTTACTAGATAAGGAGTTAAATTATGAGACTTTCTACCAGAGGCAGGTATGGTGTGAGGGCCATGATAGATATGGCTGTTCATTACACTCAAGGGCCTTCCTTGCTTAGGGAGATAGCGGAAAGACTGCAGGTCTCCAGTAAATACCTGGATCATTTGATAACATCTCTTAAGACTGCAGGACTGGTAAGGAATATTCGGTGTGCCCATGGGGGATACATCCTGGCTAAACATCCAAAAGATATAAGACTTACTGAGATAATCCAGGCTTTAGAGGGATCGATTGCTCCTGTAGATTGCGTAGATGACCCTCAAATTTGTAATCAAGCAGATGTTTGTGCAGCTCATGATCTCTGGGTCCAGATGAAGGATTCCATATGCAGCGTTTTAGAATCCTTAACCCTGGCAGATATGGCCCAAAGACAAAAAGAGAAAGGAGACTATAACCCTTCAATGTGTGGTGTTTAGGGGTATCCGTAACAAAGAAGGAAGACAGAAAAGATCTGTGAATGGATTTCCGGATCCACAAAATAAAAAAGATGGGAGAAAAGGATGAGCAAAAAGTTTACAACCGAGACTATCCTGGATGAGATTCTAAAATCCGGTGAAGCAAGCAAAGTTCTTGCAAGGTTTAACTTGCCTTGCTTGCACTGCCCAATGGCCAGGTATGAGGCAAGCCAGCTAAAGATTGGAGAGGTTGCCAAGGCATATGGAATTGATACAAATTCCCTGCTCAATGAACTAAACAAAGAGGCCTAAACTCTCAAAATACGGCCTGTCAATGCCCGATTAGAAGGCTAATTATCCTATAGGGGGATTTAAGGGGTCTAAACTTTAATTTGAAAGGAGAAAAACTATGAAAGAGAGCAAAGAGATGAAGATCGTAACTTTGTGTCAGCAAGGTTCGTGTTGTCCTGTGGTTAAAATAACAGACACACAGGTGGAAATCGGAGAGAAGGACAACATTTGTGTCCTCACGAGAGAATACTGGGAAACTCTCAAAGAAAAGATTTTAAACAAAGAAATCTAGGGTATAAAACTAGAAGAAAACCCCTTAAGCCCCCTCTGATTACTATACAATGAATATGAAACTTACTAAGGGAAATTTTTAACAGAATGAAAAAGGCTAAAGGTGTGTATGAAAATAGCGCACAACTCTACCTGGCGGGTAATTGTGGCCATCCTGGAAGTATGGGCAGGGTAGATGAAGATTCAAAGGAAAGATGATCACTTGAAGATAGGGTATCAGGATCTATTTAGTCGGAACCTTGGTGTTTTTACTCAAGAGGAACAAGAGAGGATCAGAAAGACCAGGGTCTTGATCATAGGTTGTGGTGGGGTTGGGGGGACGGTTGCTATTATTCTTGCCAGAAGTGGGGTTGCAAACTTTACCCTGGTGGACTTTGATAGGTTTGATGTAACCAATATGAACAGGCAGATATGCTGCTTTACTGATACATTAGGACAAAACAAGACCGAGGTTACAAAAGAGGCTATTAAAAAGATTAACCCTGATGCCGAAATTTATACTTATCCTAGCTATCTATCTTTAGATCAGGTCGAAACATTATGTGAAGACGCAGATATTATCTTTCCTGCTGCGGATGACTTTGCTTACAGTATTCTTTGTTTTCAGATCGCCAGGAGGTTGAAGGTTCCAGCCCTTTTGATTGTCCCATCCGGGCTCTGGGCAATGATATCGATGATAGGCCCTTCTGGTCTTACGGTAGAAGATCTTTTCGGCGTACCTAAAAATCTTGATTATGAACATCTAAAGGAAGCATTCACCAATAAAAGATACAAACTTGCAACCTACTTCTATGTGAGGGTTGGTGGGTGGCAAAAAGATTACTATAAGGATTTTGTCGAGAATGATCTCTCCCTGGCTCAGATCTGCCCCCTGGTTTGGCTGGCATCATCGATAGGAAGCCTTGAGATAATAAAGTATTTAAGCAGAAAAGGTAATATTGTGACACTCCCCAAATACTGGTGGATTTCCGAAACCGGAATAAATATCCAGAGACTTTACCGAATGAATCTTCAGACGCTTATGGTGGCCCAGCGCAAGATAATGTGGAGTTTGTTTCAAACCCGTCTTGCAAAAGTGCTGGAAAGGGTTGAGTTCTGGTGGTGGAAATCTATCCTGTCAAAAAGATAGGCTTGATTAGAATAAGGTCTCCTGTTTATTTATGCCTTGTGGGATGAGATATTGAGAAAAAGTGAAAATGACACAGCCGTAAAAAGTAACTGAGCTGTAACAAGCCGGAGGAATTCTTTTTATGTCCGTTATTTTGAGCACCCTTCCTTTCATTTCGAGGAACGCAACGACGAGAAATCTAAGATTTCTCACATTCGCTCGAAATGACAATTTATTGAAACGTTCGAAATGATACATTATGCAAGTTCGTTTCCATTATTATGCCGACATGTCGTATAATGGAGCTTTTTACGAGATCATCATTGAATTTAATTATAGTCAATCATATATTATAACTCTTTTGAATTTGACATATTCCTTAATTTTCTTAAAGTAGCAAAATGAACTGTTGATCCGTGTGTTCCATCCACCAAAGGCGGAACGGACTGGGGCACGGAGCGGATCAATTTAACCTAAATGCAGAGGGCGAATCAAATGGATGATAAGGCCAGAATACGTCTCACAGAGACTGTTCATGGTGCAGGTTGAGCATGTAAGATAGGTCCGGGAGACCTAGATAAAGCCCTATGTGGTCTGCCTACCATCTCTGATCCGAGGTTGATTGTAGGCATGGACAAGCCAGATGATGCTGGTATTTACAAATTGCGAGAAGACCTGGCCCTTGTGCTCAGCCTTGATTTCTTTACCCCTATTGTTGATGAGCCTTATACTTTTGGTCAGATTGCCGTGGCAAATGCCCTAAGCGATGTCTATGCCATGGGCGGCAAA
Source organism: Deltaproteobacteria bacterium (assembly GCA_021162585.1). Lineage (GTDB taxonomy): Bacteria > Desulfobacterota > Desulfomonilia > UBA1062 > UBA1062 > JAGGYK01. The sequence goes on along the minus strand of JAGGYK010000107.1, from coordinate 843 downwards.
CCAATCCTTGCCATGAACATAATATGCTTTCCTATAAATAAGATAGACATATCTATCCTGCAGGAAATCCTCCGCGGTGGGATAGATAAGCTCCGAGAGGCGGATGTACTTCTTGTAGGTGGTCACAGTGTGGAAGATAATGAATTAAAGTATGGACTTTCTGTCACAGGGATTGTGCATCCTGATAAGATATTGGCAAACATTGGGGCAAAGGCAGGTGATAAGCTCATCCTTACTAAACCATTAGGAACCGGGATTATCTCTACTGCTATAAAGGCTGAAATGGCAGATAAAGATATTACTGAAAAGATAATAAAATGTATGAATACGTTAAACAGGAGACCTGTAGAGCTAATGAGCAAATTTGATGTACATGCATGCACTGATGTAACTGGGTTTGGCCTTTTGGGTCATGCATGTGAAATGATAGAGAATTCTAATGTAGGTATTCTCATCCATGCATCTGAAGTTCCTTTTTTCCCTGAGGCCTTGGAGTATGCTAGACAAGGGTTGATCCCTGGGGGTACACATCGTAATCAGCAGTTTAGGGCCCACATGATAGATAAAAATAAAGGTATATCTGAGGATATAATGCACATCCTCTTTGATGCACAAACATCAGGGGGGTTGCTTATCGCTATTCCGGAACCTGATGCAAATAAACTGCTCAGCGCAATGCATGAAGAGGGAATATCTGATGCAGCATTTATTGGAGAGATAATAGATGAGCCCAAGGCAAGAATTGTAATAGAGTGAGGGAGTTGTGAGTTATGAGTTAGGGAGTTGTGAGTTATGAGTTAGGGAGTTGTGAGTTATGAGTTAGGGAGTTGTGAGTTATGAGTT
>JAGGYK010000231.1 GCA_021162585.1 Deltaproteobacteria bacterium | reverse complement strand
TTTAACCGTCATATTCTTGCTATAATTCTGCTCGTCGCTGACCAATAACACACAGATATTATTAAACATCTACCACAATACATCACAAACAACCATTGACGGTTAAACCTCTGTGGAAATCGGTGTTATATTTCCCGTGGGATTATAGCAAGGGAGAAGGAATAGGTTGATAGGAGATTGCATTGAGGCCTTTGCACCTGTCATTGCGAGGAGTCCGCCTATACCTGGGGCGGGCAAGCCCATTAATTATAAGCAATTAGAGATTGCTTCGTCTACCTCAGACAGACTCGTCCGCTCTTAATATCCCCTGGCCCGTCAAGATTCCATGAAGGAACTTGTCTTCTATCATAGTGGTGGCAAAATATTAATGAGTTATGGTTTATAAAAGCCTTTGCAGTGATAAGCAGATTTGTCGTAGCCCAGTATCTTTATAACAGCATCCACTGCACCAGGTGGAAGGAGCGCATTGAGTATTGGCAGAGTAAAGACAGTGATAGGCTTAGCCACAATCTTCCTGTCCTTTAATATACCATCAACTACGGCCTGAGCCATCTCCTCAGGCTTTAGAGCAGGCATAAGAGGCGGTGTCTTGAAACCGGCAAACATCCCTGTGTCTATCGCGTATGGGCATACAACTGTTACCTTTACCCTTGACTTTCTGTTAAGCAGTTCACACCTTAATGCATCATTAAGACCTTTAAGCGCAAACTTTGTGGCGCAGTATATCCCCATCCCGGGTACGGCCAGCAAGCCTGCTGACGATGCAACATTTACTACATGTCCCTCATCCCTCTTGACCATATCAGGGACAAAGGCCTTGATCATCCATAAGGTACCCATAAGATTCACATCCACATGTTTCTTGTGCTTATCATCAGGCAGATCTAGTATCTCTCCGGTAAAAACCACCCCGGCATTATTGATAAGGACATCCACAGGACCTGCTTCTTTATGCACCTCTTCAGCGCACTTATAAACCGCTTCCCTATCTGAGATGTCACATATCTTTGGGTATACCTCGGTTCCCATTGCCCTGAGCTCTTCTGCTGTCTTATCAAGGGTCTCCTTGTTGATATCAAGGATGATGAGCTTTGCTGCTCCAAGGGTTGCAATCCTTTCTGCCATAATCTTGCCGATGCCATGACCGGCCCCGGTAATTAAAACGCTCTTTCTGTTTATATCGGTCATAAATTCTCCCTCCTTTTTTATTAGCAATAAAAACCAGCCCCCAAAGAGACCGGCCTTGGTTTAACTCCTGAAAGGGGATGAAAATGCTTTGTCCCCAGCGCAAAAGTTTTATGGAGTAGTGGAATAATGGAGTAATGCAAATTCAAAAGCCATCCCATCCAGTACGTGATTATGCACACATAGCAATTACAATTGCCCGTCATTTTCTCAATACTCCAACACTCCATTACTCCAACAGTGCTAATCAATTTTTACCGGCAAGGCCAGTAAACTCTGGCCCAAAGTACCAGGTTTTCTACACTCAAATAAACAGGACGCTTGCCCAAAGTGGTCAAAACTCGTCTCAGAACAGGGCATCGGCTACATCCTTTAAGCCAAGGGACTCCAGACGCTCTCTGCTGGGGTAGCCCTTATCATCGATATCGCGCAACCTGTAATATTCTTCGATCATCTCATTAAATGGGACCGTCCTCTTTTTATCACCCGAGAAACCAGGTAGCATACCTACCAACTTCATTATTCTATATAGGTTGGGGAAGAGAAGACTGTCCGCAATCTTCCTTACGATATCCATCAACTTCTCGTTGTCGATCATGGCCAGCAGCTTGCCCGTCGGCCCCATAGTCATGTTTGTTGGATATAACATCGTGGTGAGATTAGAGGTGACCCCCTCGATATGAGGCTCAAGGATGCGCCGGGGAACCTTGTCGTCCTCACGGGTAGCCCCGCAGAGGTTACCTATTGCCCTCTTTATATACCAAATGCGTTCTCCTGCCTTGGCAAGTTCATCTATCGTGTACCCAAAACCGGTAACAGGATTGAGCATGTCCACCATTTCTTGCATCCCCCCAGAGATAGTTGACAACATAAACTCACACATAAGTGCGGAATTCGCTATCACGCACTTGGTCTGTCCTCCAATAGTCTGAGCTGCCTTGCCCTTGGTCTTGTAGGGCCAGGACCTCTTGATACCCAAATCCTTATGGTCGGCTAAGCCTATATCTGCGTAAAGATTGGAATCAGAACAGTGGCAGGCCCCCCTTATACTGGTGGCATAGGTAAGTGCCATACCCCAAAGGGCCCTCGGATCGTGCATGGGACACTCTAATCCCTTGACGTGGATAGCGAATTCCTTGCCCCCATACTTTTCTGACATGGCCTTTGTGCCCTCAGCCAGGATATCGCCTATGCCCTCCCGGTAAGCTATCTTTTTGATCAGATCAAGCAGGGTCTCGGGCTGGTTCCAGCCCAATTTGATGCCACCTGTCTCCTTATCAGTAAGGATTCCCTTCTCATAGGCCTCAGTGGCATAGGCAATGGTGCTACCTGTGGAGATGACGTCCATGCCATAGCGGTTGCAGAGTTCATTTGCCTTGTTGTTTGCCTCGACATCGCTCATACGCTGGAGGGTGCCAAGAGTAACAGCAGCCTCGTACTCTGGTCCAGGACCCTCTTCGGCAGCAAAGGATCCAGAGCCAACCTTTGTGATGCGCTTGCACCCCACAGAACACCCATAGCAGGAATGGTTCTTCACAAGTATGGTTTTTGCCACAGCAGTCCCACCCAGCTTGTCCGGGCCATCATCCCAGGATGCCTCCTGCCAGTTCTTCACAGGCACATCGCTTACAGCCATCCCGTAAGTCATATGCACGTTGGATCCAAAGGCACTTAAACCCTCTCCAACCAGGCTGTACTTGATGGACTTGTTCAACTTCTTACGGACTTCCTTCATGCCCTCCTCATCATAAATGGGGGCCTTTTTTTTACCCATAGCCACCACGGCCTTCAATTTTTTAGAGCCCATCACAGCCCCCATGCCGCAACGACCTGAAGTAGAACCCTTGTCATTCATTACACAGGAATATTTTACCAGGTTCTCACCTGCCGGACCTATGCAAATTACCTGGGCACGCTTACTTCCCGATTCCTTCTTTAGCAATGCCTCTGTCTCGTAGGTATCCTTGCCCCAGACATGAGATGCATCGCGGATCTCTGCTCCTTTTTCGGTAAGCATCAGGTAGACTGGTTTTTTTGATGCACCTGTCACAATGATGCCATCATAGCCTGTTCCCTTAAGCTGTGGAGCAAAATACCCACCCATGCAGGACTCGCCCCAAATCCCGGTGAGAGGAGACCTGGCACAGATCGATAACCTGGAGACACCCGGCAGGGTGAGGCCAGATAGCGGGCCAAGCATGATCATAAACGGATTTTTGGGAGATAAAGGATCTGCCTTCCATCCTTTGTTATCAAAAAACCACTTGGCGGCAAGTCCGCTTCCCCCAAGAAAATCATGGTATAATTTTTCCTCAATCTTTACTTCTTCAGATTTGCCATTGGTAAGATTTACCTTTAGTAGCTTACCCCAATTTCCACCCTTCATCTTCATAAAAATCCTCCCTCAAAAAAATTTCTTAATCGATTGAACAGGCCTCCTAGCCTATCACATTCTTAATTTACACTATACTGTAATCTACATTATATCACAAGATCTCATATTCCCATATCAAAAATGACCCAATCGGAGTTCCAATACAACGATCCATGCCGGTCAGCCCTAGGTCCTAACACGTTAACAAATTCCTTTGGGTTACTCTGTCGGCCTTTCATCTATGATCCTGGTTGCCTTAAGATTCGCTGGGTCATAGATCTCGGAAAGGTTCTCTACGAATTCAACCTTTGGTCTCAACTCTACGGCACGCTGGACCTTGTCAACTAAGATTGCCTCTATTTCTTTACGGTCCACGCCTTCCTCCACCCCTACTCTAAGCTTCAGCAAATCCATGGAATACGGATCATCTGCTTTCTCTTTTGTAACGACAAACTGATATTCCAGTACACCTTGTGTATTTGCCACGACATCGCGCATGGATTCAGGATTGATGAGGGTTCCCTTGACCTTGAGCAATTCCTTTGTCCTGGTACCATAGGTGCTCCCTGTAGCGGTAATAAGTCTGGCATCATTACGGCCACAAACCGGACAGGGCTCATGTGTTATAGCAACAATATCCCCTACCAAATAACGCAGCAGGCATGTTCCTCTTCGATCAAGATGCGTGATTGCAAGAAGACCAGGCTGCCCATCAGGCTTTCTCTTGCCGGTTTCTTCGTCAACCACCTCAAGGAAGTACAGCTCCGGTACCCCTGTATGGCAGCCGCCCAATTCACTGCATTCCTGAAAGGCAGCCTGACATTCTGTAAATCCAAAGGCATTGCTGATGAAGACCTCTCCTGCACCCATATTCTGTAGACGCCGCCTCATATCATCCCGCATCCCCTTGGGGACAGCCTCCCCCAGGGCCTGAATCTTATTGATCCTGGAGAAATCTCTGCCCTGCTCCTCTGCTGCCATAATCAGACGTCTGATGTAGGAACCAATCCCTGAGAGTGCATTAACCTTCTTTTTCTCTATGTCTTCAATTGCCTGCTGCATAGAGCGGTGAATATTGTGAGGAAAGCCCGGAAGTGGAGCCCCTGTAAACCCAAATGCCATGCTCATCCCTGCAGCAGCAGCAAAATGCCATGTCCGATAAAACCCGATATGTGGAATAAAGTGAAATGGAAAAAGATTCATCAAGATGTCATCAGGTTCAAGATAACATATCTTACAGCCAAGCCTAAACATCCAGGAAAGCATAAACATATCATAAGTGGTATTATAGAAACGAGAAGGCATGCCTGTTGTAGTGCCTGTAGTATATGTGATGTCATAGAGTATATACTCCATGATATTGTTAAAGTCCTGTTCCAATTTAAAGGAC
>JAGGYK010000248.1 GCA_021162585.1 Deltaproteobacteria bacterium | reverse complement strand
TTGATAACCATTACTAATAACTCCTCATTATATCCGTTTTTCTCTTCAACTAAGATATCCTCCCCCATTACCTGCCTACTAAACCCCTTAACCGTCATCTGAAAAATACGACAACGCAAATTTCTCATTCACAGTTATGCTTGATCATCAAAATATAAATGTGTATAATTAAGGCAAAAGGGGCTGTTAGCTATGTTTGCAATAGTTATAGAGGACAGTATATACTTACCGTTGCATAGGTTTATCCTCAGGATTGACAAGTATAAAAATATATCCATCCCAGATATATCTGAGATGGCTATATTTTTCTGTCACCCTATAAAGATAGATGATATTGGACTAAAATGCATAGTGAGAGAAATTTCAGGACCTAATGCCATACTGGAAGGAATATGTCGGGTTAGGGCAAAAGAACCCATGAGCGAAACCGAGGGGTTTATTGAAGTCGTCGATGTCCCGGATATATATGAAAAAACCTTTATAAATGATGGCTTGATTCAGGGTGTAAAGGCGTTGGTAAGGCTTATAATGCCAGGAGCAATCAATGCCACAAAGATAAAACACCCGGGCCAATTCGCAGATACAGTGGTGCAGAACTTAAATCTCGGGTATCCAGAAAGACTGAAACTGCTAAATACACCTGATAGTATTGCAAGAATAAAACTCATATTCGGGTACTTGAATCGACAGAACCAAAAACAGCGTGGACAAGTGTTAGTTAAAGGAAATGTTAATCCCTTTATGGAAGATATTAAAGATTTAGAGGAAAGGATAAAACATACTCCTCTGTCAGAAGAGGCATGTACAGTCCTTCATAAAGAGATAGACAAACTGAAATATATGCATCCATCCTCACCAGAATATTCTGTGAGCAGAAACTATATAGAGTTTGTACTGGACCTCCCTTGGGAGTCATATACCCAAGATGATTTAGATATAGATAAGGCTCAAGATATATTAGATAAAGACCATTTTGACCTAAAAGATGTAAAGGAGAGGATCCTTGAATTTTTAGCAGTGAAAAAACTGAACCCTCAATCAAAGGGATCAATCTTATGCTTTTGTGGTCCACCAGGAGTTGGAAAGACCTCTTTGGGCAAAAGTATAGCATCAGCCATGGGTCGGCGCTATATTCGGGTGTCCTTGGGAGGTATCAGGGACGAAGCAGAGATACGGGGCCACAGACGTACATACATTGGGGCCATGCCTGGCAGGATAATAAAAGAAATCCAGCGGAGCAAAACAAAAAATCCAGTGTTCATATTGGATGAGATAGATAAACTTGGAAAGGATTTCAGGGGGGACCCTGCATCAGCGCTATTAGAGGTATTAGATCCTGAACAAAATTTCTCGTTCAAAGATAATTATCTGGAAATACCTTTCGATCTTTCAAACGTAATGTTTATTGGTACTGCTAATACTACAGAGACCATACCACCAACCTTACTTGATAGGACAGAGGTTATAGAAATACCCGGGTATACTGATAAAGAAAAGATGAATATCGCAAGACTTTACCTCGTGCCCAAAAAGGCAAAATCTGTGGGTCTATCTCCTTTAGGTCCCCAATTTCAAGATGATGCCATAGACCTGCTGATTAGCAGCTATACTATGGAGGCCGGGGTAAGGGAGTTGGAAAGAAAGATAGAGGCAATATACCGGAAAATTGCAAGGAAAAAGGCATCAAGCCGAGGATTACCTGATGTTATAAACAGGGATATTGTTGATGAATATCTGGGACCTGCACCAAGACACAGACAATCTGCAATGGATCAAGATAGTATAGGAATAGCTACAGGCCTGGCCTGGACACCTGCTGGGGGAGATATATTAATAATAGAAACAACACATGTCCCAGGTAGTGGTAAGTTGGAACTTACAGGGAATATGGGTAACATCATGCAAGAATCTGCCAAGATAGCCCTTGGATTCATAAAAAGTCATGTAACAGAGCTTGGAATTAATGATATAGACTTCTCTAAGATAGATATTCACATACATGTCCCAGCAGGGGCAATCTCGAAAGATGGTCCGTCTGCCGGCCTGGCCATGCTTTCTGCCCTGGTCTCTCTATTAAAAGGAGCGCCTATAAGGAAAGATGCTGCTATTACTGGAGAGGTTACCCTGTCTGGAAGAGTATTACCAGTGGGTGGTATAAAGGAAAAGATACTTGCTGGAATTCGAGCTGGTATATCCTATATAATCCTCCCAGCAAAAAATGAACCAGATATAGAAAAGTTAGTAAGAGACACATCTATTGATGTAGAAATAATATTTGCAGATAAGGTTACAGACATCCTGCCCTTCCTCTTTAGAAGATCATTTGAAGTTGGATTTTCCTATCACCCTAACATTTAAATCTCATGCCTTAAAGACAGTCGATAGTCGGGCAGTCGACAGTCAGCAGCCTTGTGCCTATAAAACGGACAACGGACTATAGCATTTTCATATAAAATCAGAATCGGGGTAACCATTTTCTCTCCTGATACCATTTAACCGTTTCCCCCAGACCCGAGCTTGTGTCAGGGTATTTAAGCTTAAAACCAAGAGATTTAAGAGAGCTGTTATCAAGCACGTAATCCGCATTCATGTAGCCCAGAAAATCACGGTCTAGCCTTGGTATGAGCGCCTTTTCCAGTCTGTGATTCTTTATTACATCACTCCACTTCTTTTCCAGGAACCTGTTCAGGCGTGTGAACGCTCCCTCCGGGAGAGCAAGTAAGGCCCGAATGAAGGGCCAATAAGCCCTGGTATAATAGGGATAGCTGAATTGTTCTTTGAGGTCCAGCTCGGACATGATCGCACGAAAAAGCTCTCCCTGAGTAAGGGGGGTGTCGTCACCCACGTTAAACGCGCGGCCTATAACCAATTTGTCGTCTGCTTCGAGAAGAGCAGCTACAGCTCCGGCAACATCTTCTACATGTACATGCTGCATCAGGGGACCGCCACGCATGACCGGAATTTTCCTCCGGCCTGTATTCCGAACAAGGGCCAAAAGCGCCATAAACGCAGCCTGGCCATAGCGGGATCGGGGGCCGTAGATCCCGGCTGGGCGCAAGATGGCAGCGGGTAGGCCTTTGTTTACGAATTCAAATACCATGTCCTCACCTTCCCTCTTGCTGCGCTCGTAATTATTGGCTGCATTTAGGGGGTGATCTTCCCTCATGGGTGTGTATTCGGGTTTTCCGTAGACTGCGATGGATGAGATGTGCACGAAACGAGAGACATGTGCTTTAAGTGCAGCCTCACACATGTTCTTTGTAACCAGGACATTGGCCTGGTACAGAATCCCCCAGGGAAGCGAATAATTGAATAACCCAGCCACGTTAATTACTCCGGTGACTCTATCGAACAGACGGGGGAAGGAACTGATATCTAATAGATCCGCTTCCACAACCTCGGCTCCAGCATGGTGGGCGGATTCAAGGCCAGAACCGGGCAGGTCGCTAGCCCGAACCTGACAGCCGCGGGGACATAGAGTCTCAACCACGGTTGAACCCAGGAATCCTCCAGCGCCGTTTATCAGAATCAGTCCGGAGGTCATAGTCTCTGTTCCTTTCACAAATGGGCCTCAAAAGCTCTTACAGTCAATGCCGGAGTGGCGCTCCGAAGGCAGGGCTAACATTTCTGAGGAATTTAATGACGCCTTCACTGACTTGCATCATCGGGAACCCCCTAAAAGGTCTTCCCAACAGAGATTGTCACCTTTGAATATTCCACATCAAGATGTAAAGGATATTTACCAATATATTCTTTCTGTTTGCCTTTGTTGACAGAATATAGAGCCTCAATCAAAAAACCTTTCATAAAAGTGTATCCTATACCTGAGCCATAGTACAAACCGCCTTGCTCGCCTGTAGTACGATCAATGTCAAAGGAATTATATCCTATCTGGCCAATTAAATAGGGGGTGGTATCTGAGTCCAAATGAACCTTGAACAGTCCATAAAACGGGGTAAAACAAAACTTATAGTCATGATCGTGTTTTAGAGAACGTTTTATTGGACAAGTCACACCGGCGCCAAAATCTATGTATCTTGTTGTATTGGTCATTTCCCAGGAAAAGGCCCCTATGTTCTTCACACCTTTTTTTGAGCTTTGTCCAGCCCCTGAACGCTTGAGTTCACCAGAAACATCTGCACCCAATTTTAATGTAAATGCATAATCGGCAAATGCTGAACCACCTGTTACCAGAACCAACAAAAGAATAACTTGCAGAATCATGCCTATCTTTCTCATGGTTTTTCCCTCTCCTTTCAACAAGCCTTAAAAGTTATACGTAACGCTGAATGTTAATTCATCACGAGAATCCAACATCCCCAGTGTCCCCTCATATCCGTCGGATTCCGTAAAAAAATATGAAACCTCGAATTGAAAGTCCTTCCAATCATATTCCAGTGAGGGAATTAGGACTAAGGCCTTTGGTTTTACTTCATACATGGCCACGAGTTGTGGTGTCAGATTGCCGCTAAGATAATAGGTGTTTGTAATGAAAACAAAGGTGTTGCTATATTCAGGTTCCCAAACCGTATCATATTGTCCATCGCGGTCATCATCCCAGGGGGCCTGCCAAGGTGACATAATAGTCTTATCTTTATAGTCCACGATCTTGCTTCCCACATACTCAAACGTAAGCATAAAGTCCTCAGTATTGAGAAACGGGATCTTCATCCATTTATCAAAGCCAATGCCGTATTTCCAGACATCATGCTTGGGAATCTTGCCAACTGTGAATGGCAGAGTCATCTTTTCAACATCACCAAGAGGAAATAATTTAATTAATTCATCAATACTACCCATGCCTTTTATGGTAACCTTTGGCGCAAATGCAGCTATCACTTCATTTATATTTCCAGGTGTCATCTTTGGTACATCCTTACATAATGCCACCTCACCGCGTATAACCGTATCTATCAAATCCCAGTGATAATTAAAGCTGGTGCCATAAACATCAACTTCATCCAAATCGAGTACAACCTGCAATTTTTGACCACCGAGAGCGGATCCCATGATATCATTGAAATCTACATTCGCTGGGTCTATAGTAATAGGCTTAAAGGAAGATACATCAACACGAGGCACCGGCACATCCGAATACCTCCGGTAATAGACAAGATGCAAGTCCAGGCCCTTGAACATCATGCCGAGATTGATGCCGTATCGATCAGAATCTATATCATCCTCAACCTGACACATTATCTGTTTGAAACTGGCCAGTGACATAGGATCTTCAAGATCCTTCTTTAAATCCCGGCCCACATTGGGGATTATAGGCGACCCGTCAATCATATCCTCACCACTTGTGTTATCAATCTTCCCAGGAATATAATATCCCTGAATGGATATGGAATCAAACGGGCCCACATAGTCAAAGGCCAGGTTTGTGCGTACCATCCAGAGGGGAACCAGCCTTTCCATCAAATCAACAGCCAGCGAAGAGGTATCCGTAGGGTTGGTGCCGTCGAGGATGCGGATCGTGCTCATCTCGCCCCAGGCCATGACCTGCCTGCCGATACGTGTAAAAGAGGGCCCACTGGTCAGGTCAATATAAGCCATAAACAGGTCGAGATTCCATTTTAAATCATTAATCTGATCCCTGTTGTCAAAGCAATACTCACGCCGTGTTTCGTCATCCGATAATACCTTTGGGCCATAATCCCATGCGCCATCGTAAAAGGCCCTGCCCTGAAGATAATACTCTACTTGCAGATCAGACAGAACGTCTCCAAGATTGTGTTTAAACTCCAGCATCAACAGGTTACGCTGGGTGATCATATCGCCTGCTTTAATCGGAATCGGGTTATTAGGCGGGGCACTCTCAGTACGGAATGTGACTTGTGGCTTAAACTTACCAATAAGTTTCCATTTACCTTGTTCTGTGTCGGTCAACAGTGCCCAGGCTGCACCTGCATACAAGCAGATGGCCACTATAATCAGTAACACCAAAAAGATATACTTTTTTAACTTCATTTTCAATCTCCTCCTCTTAGATGTTAAGATTAAAAATCTGGTTTAAACCAGCCTATAAGTGCCGGGATGAACATCAAGGCCGTGATGCTCTCCAAGATCAGTGTGATCCCAAAAATCAAGACCATATTGCTCTGGAATTTCAGACCGATAAAAAACCATGGCAGACAAGGAGCAAATATAAGAATGCTCATAAATATGACTACACCTCCTATATTTCCCAATCCATCTCTAATAGCTGTATCATGGTCAGCAGACTCCTGGTATGCAAAAGCAATCTGCCAAAGCAGGTAATAACCGAATACAGAACCAAACCCTATAGACGCATCTGCAACCGGGACAGCAGACAGACTTACCGGCACTCCTAAAAAGGCCATCATTAACCATAAAACCGCTTGGGCCGCTATAATGGGAAGGGCCATGATTAAACTTAATAGCAGTGATCTAGTCGCCAGGATCCCTAAAATGAATAAACCGATAAAGGCTGCCGCCAAGATCTTTGGATATGCATCCAGGGTACCATCGTTAATAGCCTTTGTCATGCCCAGCAAACCGCCACCTAGACTAAACTCGACCTTATTAGAGGGATGGCTATCGATATACGCCTGCATCTTTGATGCATATTCGTCTATACTTTTGGCATCACTTTCTGGAAAAAAGGGTGAGATGGTCGCTTGCGTAAATGTCTTATCCATAAAACTTTCTACCCCTCCCTCTTCTATAACCATTCCAGCCAGACCCTTAATCTTTTGCCTTGATACAGGAACGGTCTGCCATTTGGGACTGCCGTCCATCAGTGTCCAGCGGGCCATCTGAATCATATAATCAAATGCAATACTGTCCCGAGCACCGCATTCATCTTTTAGATAGCTGCTAAAATCTCCCATGGCACCTATCGCATCTGGATCCAGTAGCCCCCCTTTATTCTTTGCCTTAACATAAACCAGAAGCTGATAAGGCCCCATAAATTTTTTGGCCAAAAGATTGAAGCATTGATTCCATGGGTGATTGGGGCGGATATAAGATACCCCAGGGATATTATCGCCGACTTCAAGCTTTTTGACTGAAAAACCACCGATTACAAGAATAAGAGCCAGGATAATCAGCATGACAAATCTTGTGCTGCCAAGAGAAAGCTTAGCCAGAACATCTGCTAATGCCTGCCATATACCCCTCTGATGTCCTCTTTTGGTCTGAGTCGGAGGTGGAAAGAATGAAATCAGAATCGGGTTAAAAAGGATTACGCTGGCAAAAGTGCCAACAAGCCAGAACAAACCTAAGTACCCCAAGTCTTTTATCATGGGAACCCTGGCAATGCATAGACCTAACGTTATTAAACCTGCGGTCACCATGGATATAGAGACTGGAACATTTTCATAGGCAGCGGCAATTGCCTTTTTTTTATCTTTTATTTCATCGTATAGCAGGTAATATTGCTTCATGGTCAAGGTGCTGTAGGCCAAAGATAAAACCCCTAGTATTAAGGGGAAAAGAAGGGCCATAGGATTAAGTTTAATACCGCTTAAAGATAAGAGTCCCATTCCCCATAGCAGAGATAAAATCATGGTAATAATGGGAACAAAAACGCCTAGAAATGTCTTGAAATAATAGATAAGCAGAACAATGACAATCACTATCATGATAATGGCTGCAATGGAAATATGCTCTATTCCCATTTTAGTCATCTGTGCCGTAATAACTTCTTCTCCCATAAAGTAAAGAGTATGGTTTGTATCATCTTCTTTTGACTTAAGTTCATTGATGCTTTTTAAAAGATTTGTATTGAATTCAGCTTTTTTCTGATCTTTGTATTTCTCAAAGGTAAGTCCGACTTTTTCCTTTTCAGTCAGCCTGTTGTATGAATTTTGAGCCTTTTGCTCGATATCTAGTAGCGGGGCTGTAATCATCACTGCAGTACCATCATATGAAACATATTTACCTGGGCCCATTGGATTGACAGCAACCTTGCGCTTTAGGACCTCAAAGTCTTTTTGTGTCTCTGGCCATTTTCCACCCAGAATCGACTCTATAGTCAGGCCTTCGGCTGTGTTATTATAATGGTCTATCCCCATGGTTAGTGATGTAATTCCAGTTGGCAAAATTCCCTCTATACCCATCAATCCCCGAGTAATGCTGTCGATTTTTCTGATCGTTTCGCAACTGTAGATATCCCCGCTTTTTACATCAAGTATACAAACCAGCATACGTGGCGCAGGAGCCATTTTATTGATCGCATGGAGTGCCGGCAAGAATTTATGCCCGGCCAAATACATCGACTCCATTGGATCTGCGGCCATCTTAATGTTTTTCAACTGAAAGCAAAAAAATCCTGTAAGCACCAAAAGCACAATCAGTGCAATGGTGCGATACCTTAAGATAAAATTCACATCACAAGCCTTGCCAAAAGAGCAGTCTATCATCTTTTTCTCACTCATTTATTTATCCCTATTTTCATTGGAATGCATGTTATTGCCAGACCAATTTGGAATCAGTAATAATACCGACCGTGCCGTTTTGCCCGACAACCAGGCCCTTTACCGTTCCCGAATCACATTTTTTCAGGGTGATCCCGGAGAGCCAGGCCTGTGTGACCTTTTCAGGCACTTCGACCATGTGCCAAGTCTTCCCCCTATCCGACGTGCGGATGATATTTCCACCAGAGCCTGCAGCCAAGCCAATACCATCAACCATATCGATACAATAAAGGTCTGGTTGTGTAATACCGGAGCTAGCCTCTGTCCAGGTTTCCCCTTGATCCTTGGAATAAACAAAGGATCCATCAACACCTGTCGCATAGAGGGTACCAGAATCATAGGCAAGACAATATAGGATTCGCCCTACCATCATCTCTTCATCATACAGGGGGGATCTTGCATCAATCCAGGTTTTACCGGTATCTTCTGTGATAAAAATTCTACCGCCATCGTCTGTAATACATACATGCCTTGCATCCATCATCCTGACGGCAAGCAGATTAACTTCTTCTCCTAAATCAGATGCTAGTGTAAATGGTGACCTTATCCATGTCTTACCTCCATCTGCTGTCATTAAAACCGTGGAGTCCGCACCGACTGCAAACCCACTGTTTACATCAAAAAAATCAACAGCCAAAAGGTATTTATTGACCCCGGAAGATTGTGCCTCCCATGTTCTTCCACCATCTGCGGAATGAAGAATCACCCCGCCCTGACCAGTAATCCAGCCGTGTCTATCATCTGGAAAGCTTACTGAGGCAAGGGCATTCTTTGTTTTGCTATCGATCACCTTCCAGGTCTTGGCCCCATCATTTGTCAAATATATCTTTCCTCGATCACCGACTATAATATAACTGTGCTCGGAAATAACCGCTGATGCAAATAGATTACCGCTGAGAGCCATAAGGCTACCTTTACCAGCATAAGATTTGGTCGGCATCAGGGTAAAGCATGCCAGAAAGGCGGCCGGCAACACTAATAAAAAAATCTTTTTGGTCCGCATAGGTCCTCCCAGTACATAGTATTTTAATTCTTTATTTCATCATAAAAATCATGTCATCATCCCACGTTTCACGTACGTAGCCAGAATCGATTAGCTCGATCAAAAGGGTTGTCAAAAAGTGTTGGAGTATTGGGATAAATAACAAGAGCAAGATATATTTTCTAATAGCCCAATTAATAATCAACCATTCCCTCCCCCTACTCCAAGGTACCCTTGGAATAACCACCGTCAGCAACGTTCTACGTTTCACGTGCGTGGTTTTTTTACTCTTAATCCGCTTCCAGCTATGCCATCATCTTGCCGATCTCCCGCAAATTTTCAACAATATCATCCGGCAGCACAGGGGGGTCAACACCTAGACTGCGACAAGAAATAAGCGCCCTGGCTGTTATTTCGATTACATCAGTCATATTCATGACACGTCTCAGGCTGGTGCCGGTAACTACCAACCCGTGGTTCCGCATAAAAGCAGCGATACCTTTGTTACCTATAGCATCTGCAACAGCATTGGCCAGTTCAAGAGAACCTGGCATGAAAAACGGAACACTCTTAATCTCACCGATAAATGCTGCCTCGGTTGATATAGGCGCAAAAGGTATATTAGCCATGTCCAGAATAGTTGCCATCGGCGCATGTGTGTGGATAATAGCATTAATATCTGGTCGCCTCCGGTAGACCTCGGCATGTAGATTACGTTCACTGGAAGCTGGGAGCGCATCAGGGTCAAGCGGATTGCCATCCAAATCAATGCGCACCATCATATCAGCTCTTAAATTGCCTTTGTAAATCTGGCTGGGTGAAATCCAGATTTCATTTCCCTTGTCAGGTATACGCGCACTGACATTGCCACCAGTCGCTGTGATCAAGTCCTTGGCATATAACTCATTTATAACCTCCAGGATCTCATCGCGGATATCACCAACCTTGATCACCGTAGACTCAAAACCCTGGGAGGCACCCTGCTGTTTTGGGATTTGCTGTGCTTGTGGGGCTTTACCGATCTGCGTCAGGTCACCAGGATCGCCAACTTCTTCACGAGCCGTGCTATACAACCTGATCAAATCGTTCTGGATATTCTGGAAGGTCATTGCCTTTGCAGTATCACCAGTAAACGAAAGATCGCCACTCATAGCCGCTTTCATACCTTCACTGCGACCGGTGAATATGCCATCAAGTATACCAGCCTTCATTTTCAGAATAACATCCGAATCAGGTGGAGCACTTAAGGCAGACTCAACTATCCCATCTTTCAAAGCAATGGAGAACTCAAGGTCAAGATCGGTTATGATGAAGTGCATAGTGACATCCTTGCCCTCTGAAAAGGTCTTAAGGGTCTCATCACTCACAATTTTATCTATATATGCCTGTAGTAAGCGCATCATGTTATCGCGCACAGGCCCTATATCTGCAGCAGACATCGTTTGTGTATCCTCCCGTCTAATATCCCCGGAGTAGGAGATCTGTTCCTTTTTCTCTTTTTTTGCCTCTACTTCGAGATCGCTCACACCCGGGGCCACGCTACTGGCAAGCTCCTCGATCTCCTCGGCAGAGAGTTCTTTACGCCTCCCTGTCCAGCTGAAACCCTCCAGTACATCTGGGTTCAAAACATAGTGGGGTTTTTTACCACCAAGCATGAGGCTTAACTCATCAACAACAATCTGCCCCTGATGTGCGCCTACTTCAACCGTATTCCCGCCAATGTGCGGTGTTCCTATCACATTCGGGAGGTTTAAAAGCGGGTCATCTGAGGCGGGAGGTTCCACATTAAATACATCCAGGGCTGCACCACCAAGTTTCCCGGATTCCAAAGCTGCAACTAAGGCATCATTATCAATCAGCGCTGAACGGGCCGTGTTTATCAAAAATGCACTCTGCTTCATTTTTGCAAAGGCATCTGCGTTGATCATACCCCTAGTCTCCTTTGTTACAGGGGCGTGCAGACAGATAAAATCGCTTTGTTTAAGCAGTGTTTCAAACGACACCTTCTTGGCTCCGGCCAAAATCGCTTGTTCCGGACTAATGTAAGGATCGTATATCAGCAAATTAGCACCAAAGGAATGTACACGCTTCGCTGTTTTTTTGCCAACAGCACCCATTCCAACTAGGCCTATGGTCTTTCGCCATAACTCTTTGCCCTGAAATTTGTTATGGGCCATGCCCATACGGCCCATATCGCCAGCCTCGCCACCGGGTTCGTGCAGAAATTCTCCAGCCCCAGGAAATCTGCGAGCCAACATCAGGATAAAAGCTACAGTCAAATCAGCGACTGCGTCAGCATTACGGCCAGGCGTGTTAATCACAGGGATACCGAGTTTCGTGCAGGCCTTGATATCGATGTTTACAGGATTCGCCCTGCAGGTAGCAATCAGTTTAAGATCAGGTAATCTGCCCAGCGCTTTGCCATCAACCACGTCTATCTCGGTAATGAAGACATGCACACCTTCAAGCGCTTTTACCAGATCATCACCTGTGAGCAGACGCATTCTTTCACGATAGCTTGCATATTCAACATCGCCAATTTCACGTAGGGCACCAAGCGAGCCCTCATCGAGTTCTGCAGTAACCAGTATGCGAGGCCTAAAATCAGATGCACTGACCCTGGTTTCTTCTTCTCCTGTCTGAGACAAGACTACCTGCATAATCTTGCCACCTGCCTTCTCATCAAAACCCTTACGCACGTCCAGCAGTTCGGACCAGTCTTTATTAAGCCCTTGATAGATGCCTGAAGTCTCAGCATCTGGCTTATGCTCGCGTACTGGACTTGCCAACCGCTTGGCACCTTCTGAAAGATCCTTAAAGACACCTGCACCAACACCCGCGCAAATTATTGCACCCAGCGCGGTTGCCTGAGGTTCAAACACATTGACCGAGATATTTAAAATATCACAGTTGATCTGTGACCACAATGCACTTCTCGACATCCCGCCACAAAGTTTCAATTCATTTATTTCACCACCGACTCTCTTGATCTGTTCGATATTTGTTACCAGAGCATATGCCATCCCTTCCAGGATCGATCTGCACAAATTGGCCCGACCGCCCTTCTTATCGGCAATCACAGGCGAGAGAGTCAGGCTATTTACAGGGACGTTCATTAACTCTTTGGCATTAAAGACCTGCGCTCCCAGGGTCGATATAATGCCGTTTGATCCTGGCGCAGCACTTGTTGCTTCAGCCATAAGGGTTGCTACCGGGGATGTGGCATCAGGATACAGGGCTTCAGCAAGCATATCAAGCATTCGGCCGGTTGAGCCTGCATTGCTTTCCAATACCCACATTCCAGGTATAATATGCTGTCCTGTCCATAATCGTGCTTCGGGGTCGATAATTGGACGATCAACTACTAATTGAACAGGCGTTGTCGTGCCTGCAACTGCTGCCATCTGCCCAGGGGAGGTGGCCCCTGACCCCAAAAGACCGCTTTGAGTATCTCCTCCACCTATGGCAACAGGCGTTCCAGCCTGCAATCCCAGATGCTTGGCAGCTTCTTTTGTCAGTGTGCCGAGTCTCTCACCAGCACTCATCACCTTAGGAAAGATATCCCTCGGAAATTTGAGCTCTGCTATCAGGTCATCTGCCCAGTCGCGGGATTCAAGATCTAACAGCATTGTCTCACCAGCCTGTGACGGCTCTGCTGCAACCACGCCGGTCAGGCAATAGCCTGCCCAATCACTGATGCTTAATATGGCAGAGGCCTTTTCCAGGACATCAGGTGCATTATTAGCCATATAGGTAAGGTGTGATGCTGCAAAAACCGGGCAGGGCCAATGCCCGGTTCTATCGTAGAGTTTTTGCCCATGATCAGCGGCCAGTGTAAAGGCCTCCATGGCAGCACGAGCATCCTTGTTCGCAAAAGTCATCAGCGCCTTCCCATCCTTATCGATAACGACAACACCGTGCCGCATACTTGTCGTTGAAATACCAAGCACCTTATCAGGGCTTACATCGGCCTTTGTAAGTGCTTCTCTTGTTATCATGCCTATCTTGCGCCAGATGTCATTGAGGTCTAAATTAAATCCAAAACCGCCGGTACCTGGGGCAATAGGATGAGTCCATGTTCTGGAAGTGCTGAAGATCTGTTTACTCTCAACCTCAACAAGCAGGCATCGCCCGCTGCCACCCCCTATGTCCAATCCAATAATATATTGTTCGCTCATCTTCTTTCCAAATAGTTCTTTATCTTTTTATTTCAGGCTACTTGGAAAATTTTATGAAACCTGCCCGTGTAAATAATTTTTCATTCATATCTTGTACCATAACTTGTCTATAACAGCCCTTTCGGCATGGGCCGGGATATAATTCCCCATGGTCGCGTCTTATATTCACACAAACCTGATTGCCAGAAGTCATACGAAACTTGCCGTCCGGGGTTTCAATCGCTTCGATGACCCAATATGATCCCTTCCACAGTTTGCCGCTGCGGTCAACATTACGTTTGTAGACATGCTTGAATGTCCCCTTCTCAATCCAGCCTTGACATGGGCCGTATGCATAGTTTGGCAATATGCTTGTTGATTCAATAACATAGACCTTTGATTTTACCCAGATGATATCCGGGATATGCCAGGGAGCGCCAGTCCAGCCAGGTGTTTCATAGCCTGCTTTAACCACATGCCCGGTTGACGCGTTACCGATTCCAATCCATGTTCTTTTTTTATTCCAGTGAACCATTCTTGGATCTTTGCTAAAATAGGGTATCAGGGCATCTTTTTCTCCCAGGAATTTATACCTGGCCTCCTCAAAGGATGTCTTTGGGCCACCTGCCCAGGTATCGTCCGGGGCTGCATCAAAACCAAAATGCACATCAGAGCCTGACAACCTGTGCGATAACCGTTTCACCCTTCTTAACTGAGGGGCCCAGGCAAATCGCACGCCGTTTACCAAAGGATATAGGGGATAGAGGACAAGGGTACCTGTTCCAGCCATACTGAAAGGTTCCCTGAAGACAGAAAGCTGGGCATAATCCTGTTTGGATTTGGCCGGATCTAAAATAAGCGAATAGTTTTCCAGTAGCAGTTTTTTTTCAAAACCCTTACGACTACATGAAAGCCACGGTGCCTTTCCACGGACGTTACCCTGGATAAAGTACTCTTCAAAGATATTATTGTACATTAGCATTACCGGAAATTTAGGGTCTTTTACATCCGGCTTGGGAAATGGCAACCCTTTGATACCGCGGGCAGGCTTACCTGTTTTTACATCAATAATACCATTGTTTTCATCAATCTTATACCTGCCAATATTTGCCTTCCAATTGTCTTTGACTTCTTGAGGCCAAAATTCTTTTGGATCAAAATTGAGCTTTCCGATCTTCATCGTCATGTCGCCGTTTTTTACCCAGGTCACAATGTAATCAGGAACAAGATCCTTGATCTTTTGATAATTGCTTTTATCAATCACATCTCCTGGTGCAACATCGGCCTGCACGCTTTGAACCAGCAGACCAAACATTAAGATTGTAATAGTAAATAATCTTGCCTTTGTCATAGTACCCCCCTCTTAAATAGATTAATATTTATAAACACCCAACTATATCAATTAAGCCTTACCCGGAACTCCAACATTATCAAGTAAGACCTTTGCATAATTGCCTTCCTGTCTGCATTACCGATTAGCATTGTTCTCTTATCCTTGCCCTCTACATCGTTAGCCGGCAATCCCGTGCCCTGAGGCATGGGCAGGTCTACTATCCTTCAGGCTGATAACCTGAGCAATTACCAATATAATAGATAATAACGAGTGGGCTGTCAAGAATAAAATCAACCAACTGGTTGGTTTTATTCGGGCAGAATTTATCTAACAGGTCAAGAGAGATATTCTATTTCGTCCAACTATCCTCTTCCAATACAGGCTATAGAGCATAGGGGCTTTCCTGGGCATGCCCTTCATTCCTTCAAGAAATCTACCTTCTATCTTTTCTGTTTGATCAAAGGAATTTCTTGAGATTTCATAAAGGGCAGGGTCTTTTGAATCCCACTTATAAAATGGGGTCCTAGTACAAATTTCGTCTTCCAGAGCCATAATATCTTTTTTAAATGCAGAATTCAACCTATCATAATGGAAAAGCATATTTACATGGAAATGTTCATGTCTCCACCAGTATGAATCCAGATTATAGTTCCCATCTCCTTTGTCTATACCTGCTGGAATACCTCTAGGATGCATGGGGATTACTGGCTTAAATGTGCTCAGGCATGGAGCAGAACCTGCTGTGACAAATACCTTAAAGCCATCTTCTTTATCCAGCTCAACCGCAAGGGAGCCCACAGTCTGTGATCTCCTTATAAGAGGCTCTGCAGCATGCATACAGACATCTCTGTTGCTTCCTTTTGAGGGCAAAGGCTTTTCGTGGTTGCGTAATATTTCAAAGGCATCTTTTATCTCTATATGACCCCTTCCCTCTTCTATCCTTTTTAATATAGAAGACCTTCTGGGAGATCCTCCTGCAAAATATGTGATAAGTCTGTCGTTAAATGTCTTTATGTCTGTCCCTGGTGTAAATGAACCATCATCCCAATCCCTACCAAGTGTAATGATATTGGAAATAACAGCGTAATCATTATATGTTTTTACAGCATAGTCCCTGCCTATGGTCTCCAAGACGAGTATTTCTTGTCTATCCATTATCAAATATGAATTCATATAGCTTAAGCGTTTATCCCTGTAACCACAAGGCCCTCCCTGGCCGTAGAGCTTTAAGAGGTCGATTATCACAGATACTGCATCTTTTGCTGTGTCTGACCTTTCAAGTGCTAGTCTCAAAAGATCCATACCTATCAGACCAGGTTTTTTCTCGGCCTTAACCTTGGTAAAGATGGCCTCGTTTCCTATAACCACTCCTTTTTCATTCACTCCCATCTCTGCCCCCCACATCCAGAATGGTCTACATAGAAGCATAGCATTTGTATGTCTTACCTGGGGGATTATTATATAGGTGCATTTCAGATCCTCACCTTCATCATATTCCATCCCTGGTATGGATACAATCAGCTGCACCTCATCAGGTTCTCTGTCTGAATTTTTTCCGAACATACATGTATCTTTGCCTGTATATGAAGGACCTATTGCAAAGGTGTCACACATAATACTTTCTCCTAAATCTGTTTAATTGTAAGGTAATCGTGGAGCTGATTCTTTTGCCTTCCGATCGCTTCAAGATTACTCATGATTTTTATAAACCCCCATGGCCTATCGGCCACAACAAAACATGAAAACATCCTAGGGATACGGAACCATTTCGCTTGCCTGAATCGTTTTTTGATACATCGTAGGTTCGCTTACGGTCGCTCCCTATTCGTGCTTCGAGCTCAGGAGGGATCGCTTCTCCTTCAGCTTCGCTTGGATGTATTAGCAAGAAACGCTTAAAGAATAAGCTCAAGAGTCCCCCATCCCTTAATCTGCTCGGATAGATTCCCCCTTTGAAGGGGGATTTTCTCCGGCAGGCGCTAAAATATGCATTTCAATCCCCTGACAGCTGCCTCTTTAAAAACAAAGGGTAGGGAATCCCCTACCCTTGCCAGTTTCTTCAACTTAATCCTGATAGAACTTTTTTCCAAAGAGCCTTTCGCTGACCCCGGTTAAATCTGCCCATTTTAGAGGGCCACCTTTATCCGGTGGAAATCCTGTACCCCATACCATACCAATATCAACTGCCCTTGGATCATCCACTATCTTATGATCTAACAACTCCTTAGCTATCTTGAGCATCTCGGTGAAGAGGAGATCTTGGATCTCTTCTTCTGTCATATCCTTTTTCTCCTTTGCAGGTATAAGTGGCAGTACCTCTGGATCAACACTCCCATCAACCAAGAAAAATCCTTTACCGCTCTTCTTCACTCCATAACGCCCTGCTTCAACAACATTCTTCAATACCTCGGGCGGGGTCACCCCCATAGACTTCATCGCCTTATAAGGTACATCTATACCTACCTCATCAATAAGCCTGATAGGCCCTACAGGCATACCAAAGCTCGTCATAGCCTTATCTACCTTCTCTATTGGCACACCCTTTCCAATCAAGTCTAATGATGTGGTGAAATATGGGAATAGCATAGCATTAACCACAAATCCTGGGTTGTCCCTACATACAATTGGGCGCTTCCTGATGGCAGCAGCAAAGTTAAGGGCATTATCCACGGTCTCTTGACTTGTCTTCTCACCTCTGATTATCTCGAGCAACTCCATCCTCCATACTGGTGAAAAGAAGTGAGTTCCTACAAACCTCTCAGGATTCTTTACGTCTTTAGCTAGCTGGGTAATAGGGATTGAGGATGTGTTGCTGGCAAGGATGCAATCTTCCGGCACAATTTCGCACAATTCCTTATACACCTCCGCCTTGACCTTTGGGTCTTCAAATACTGCCTCCACCACGATATCCACATCCTTGAAATCATCAATATACTCAGATGTAACGATCAAAAGGTTCATGAGATCATCTACCGGCACCTTTAGACGCTTTCTCTGGGCCATACCATCAAGGATCTTTCTGAGGGCCGCTTTTCCGGGTTCAAGCGCTTCAGGTATGTCTTTGACAATCACAGGCACCTGCATACGCCTGAGCATCTCGACAATAATACCTCTGCCCATTGTACCAAACCCGAGGACTGCCGCCTTTCTCAATGGTTTAGGCTCAAACCCCTTGCTCATCATACTCCTTGGCTTATCACTCATGATTTTCAAAAAGAAGGTGTTAATCCCTCCCTTGGCTTGGTCTGAAAGCACAACATCTGCAAAACAATTTTTCTCTATCTCAATCCCCTCTTTAAAAGAGACCTTCACCCCGTCCTTAATGGCCTTGATTGCAAGCATAGGCCCTGGTATTTCTCTACCCCTTGTGACCTTGAGCACCCCTTGGCGGGCCATTTCAGCTATATCATCTATCTGAGATAAATCCTGGGTGGGCCTTTTTAACTCCACCTTTTTTGATACAATCTCATCAAGAAACTTTTTTGCCTCTTCTAAAATGTCTGCATCAGCGCCAACCACCCTGTCTATAATCCCGGCTTCCAAAGCCTTGGCTGCTGGAAGAGTTTTACCCCTTAAGATAAGATCCACAGCATTATAACCTATAAGACGGGGAAGCCTTTGCGTTCCTCCCCCACCAGGAAAGACACCGACTAGACATTCAGGGAGCCCTATAATTGTGGTTGGAGATTCCTTTGCAATACGGGCAGTACATGCAAGGGCCAGCTCCAATCCACCCCCAAGACAGTGCCCATTGATTGCTGCTATCACAGGAAACTTGAAACTCTCCATCTTATTGAAAGCACTATGAAAAAGATCCAGGCCATCAAGAACATCTTTTCTATTTTTCATAGCCTGAAGCATGTTAAGGTTTGCTCCTGCATGAAAATTGTTCGACTTACCAGAGATTAAGATAACGCCCTTAAGGTCATCCCGTTTTTCCAGTTCACCTACAAGTTCACCAAATTCTTTTATGCCATCTTCTGTCCATGTGTTCATAGGGGCATCTGGCACATCTATGGTTATAATACCTACATCCTCTTCCACCTTAAAATCAAAATTTTTACTAATACTCATGAGAAATCCCTCCTTTATTGTTAAATCTCTTATTGCTTTTATTACAGATTAATAAAACAATCAAATCTTTTAAGGAACTACCACAAAAAAAGCATACTAACTAATCTGTTAGCATCCAGCTCTCAGCACTCAGCTGTCAGCTAAATAAGGATGGAAATATGGCATTTTCATACAAGCATTCTTCACTATTCACTATTTACTATTTCCATATCCCCCTACCCCCTCAATACCTCCCTTGCAATAACAACCCTCTGAATCTCAGATGTCCCTTCATAGATGGATGTTGCCCGTGCATCACGGTAGAGTCTTTCAATCTTGAATTCCTTCATATATCCATATCCTCCATGGATCTGAAGTGCTTTATAAGCTGCCTTATTTGCGGTCTCCGATGCAAAGAGTTTTGCCATAGATGCCTCTTTTGTGAATGCAAGTCCTCTATCTTTGCGGTCAGCAGCAGACAGGGTAAGCCAGTTTGCTGCCTCTATCTGAGTTGCCATGTCAGCAATCATCCACTGGATGGCCTGAAATGAACTGATAAGCCTGCCAAACTGTCTACGGGTCTTTGCATATTTAATGGCCTCATCTAGGCACGCCTGTGCGATCCCCAAAGACTGAGATGCAATCCCTATACGCCCACTATCTAGTGCAACCATGGCAATCTTAAACCCCAGCCCTTCTCTACCTAACAGATTTTCTCTTGGGACCTTACAATCTTCAAATATTAACTCCACAGTGTTGGATGCCCTCAGCCCCATCTTGTCCTCTTTATTTCCCACTAAAACCCCGGGTAGATCCTTTTCCACAATAAAGGCAGACAGCCCGCGGCTGCCCTTCTCAGGATCAGTCCTGGCTATCAGGTTAATTACACCAGCATAACTACCATTGGTAATAAAAACCTTTGTCCCATTTACCAGATAATAACCACCCTTATCTTCAGCCCTTGTCTTCATACTGCCGGGGTCTGAGCCAGCACCCGGTTCTGTAACAGCAAAACTCCCAAGCATCTTACCACTAGCTAATGGCACTAAATACTTGCATTTTTGTTCCTCATCCCCAAATCTTAACAAAGGCTCTGCGGATAAATTTGCTACAGACATAGTAACTGCTGTAGATGCACATTCATACGCTATCTCCTGCAAGGCCAGACAATAACTCACAGCCCCTGCACCAGAACCACCATATTCAGGGGGAACCATCATCCCCAGTAAGCCAACTTCCCCCATCTTTTTCACAACGTCTTCAGGAAATATTTCTTCTTGATCCCTCTTATCTGCATAAGGTTCCAGCTCTTTTTTTGCAAAATCCCTGGCCATTAACCTGATCATCTCTTGTTCACTTGTCAGTTGAAATGACATCATAGCCTCCTTATGGGACATAAATTACGACCAAGAGTTCTGTGGTCTGGTGTGTAGGATTACTAAGTTTGTGGTGTAGGGCAGAATTAAAATGGATGCTACCTTCCTTTTTAAGCTTTGTGATATTCTGTCCAACTTGAATAGTAAGACCCCCTTTTAACACATAAATAAATTCCTCCCCCTCGTGATGATACTCAGCACCCTTGTGCTCTGTCTTGGGGTCAATGGTAACAAGATATGCCCTTAAATGTTTATCCAATCCTGGCCGGGTAAGTGAGGTATATGCATATGAGTCCACCCTCTTCTTATGACTCTTGGCGCGCCTCTTTGATTCCTTTTTTTCCTGCTCTACCTCAACCTGCTCCATATCTATCTTCAAGACCCGACTGACCTGAAGCACTAAGGATACAGGAGGAACAACCTTATCCTCCTCTACTCCTTTAAGTACATCCAAGGAATAACCTGTCTCAAGGGAAAGATCTTCCAGGCTAAAGCCCTTTTCTTCCCTGATAGACCGTATCTTCTGGCCAAAGGATTCCCACACTTTCTTTTTTTTTGTCACATTACACCTCCATGGCTATAATCATAATAGTAATAAAGCCAGATCCACATGATCCATGATCTGGTTTCCTCAACGTAACGCTTTTATATGAAAATAGCAATCAGCTTTCAGCGGTCAGCCGTCTGCATCTCCGATTAGCATTGCTCTCTTATCCTCGCCCTCTGCATCGTTGGCCGACAATCCCCGACCAGGAGGCATGGGCAGGCATTCAGCTTAGAGAGGAATATGAGATGATTTTAATCGCTTACGGGAGAGGGGCTTTATAACTTTTTGCAAAACCATCAAAATTAGTAAGGCTCTATAAGCCGTCCATAAGTGCAGGGTTAATACTGAGTGGTTTTCTTGAGATATTGTACTATTCAGATCTTTACTCTGTGCCTTTGTGCCTGTCTGCCTTTATAACTGAATGGTTACGATAGAGACCTAATATACCTCATGAAGCTCATAATCTCTCACAAATTCTAAAAAAAGCCTCTGGTGGTAAGACTGGCTAAACTGTTTTTTGCAGATCAAATAAAAATTGCGTTTGATAGAAAAATTTTGTATTGGTACACAAACAAGATCCCCTCTAGCTAATTCTCTCTTTACAGCATAAATAGAAAGTATGGACACACCCAAGCCTACCATAACCGCCTCTTTGACAGCCTCAGAACTCCCCATTTCACAGATAACATTAAAATGAGATAGTCCTTTCCCAGTAGCTTTAAGCATATACCCCTCTAATACCTCTCGTGTAGCTGAGCCCTTTTCCCTCATAATAAAGGTCTCCCTTAGAAGAGATTCAAATGTCACAGAGTCTACCTTGCCCCAGGCATGGTCCTTCGGGACAACCAAAACAAGAGAGTCCTTCCATAATGGCTCACTATTCAATTTTTTATTAAAGGGCTGCTTCCCAATAAACCCAATCTCAGAACGATTATCCAGTATCATCTCCAATGTCTCTTCACTATCAGCGGTTTGGATATGAATCTTAATATCAGGATAAAATTTTCTAAAATCTTTTAAGACTTGAGGAAGGATATAGGTCGCAGGAATAGTGCTGGCACTTATAAAGATATTGCCGGATGCATCATCTCTTACCATTGAGACCTTTTCTCTCGCCTCATCTCGTAACTTAAGGATCCTCTTTGCATAACCATAGGCCACCTTGCCTTCAGGTGTCAAAGTAATCCCTGTGTTTTGCCTATTAATAATCCTTGCATTTACTACCTGCTCTAAATTTTTAATACGCTTGGTTAAAGAAGGTTGTGTAAGAAACATCTTCCTAGCTGCACGAGAAAAACTCCTTTCCTCCACCAGATAAATAAGTGCCTCCAACTGTTCCATGGTTATATTTTTGAAATTTTCATACGCGATATGTCCCATAAAATTCAAATATCATAAAG
>JAGGYK010000247.1 GCA_021162585.1 Deltaproteobacteria bacterium | reverse complement strand
TTTAACCGTCATATTCTTGCTATAATTCTGCTCGTCGCTGACCAATAACACACAGATATTATTAAACATCTACCACAATACATCACAAACAACCATTGACGGTTAAACCTCTGTGGAAATCGGTGTTCAACCATCTCGCAACGCTCGGATCAGGCCATTCAAAGACTGAATACCTAATTTTGTATGATTAGCATGATTTGTCCCTAAAAGATCTTCAACCTTCAACCTATCCACCTGAGTAGTTACAACTCAAGAAACCTCTTTAATATGGTGTAGCCTTCTTCAATAAATAATCCAGTCTTTTTTGCATATTTTTCAGAAAACTTCCAATTATTATTTTTAGTGTTTGTATTGTCATATATAACAAATGGTACAGGATCACTGGAATGTGTCCTTGTAGCTATAGGTGTAGGGTGATCAGGCATGAATAATACTCTACAAGGTAGTCCCTGTGCTTCAAGGCCAGTAAGGATAGTGCCAACTACCATGCAGTCAAAATCTTCTATTGCAACTATCTTTTCCCTAAGTAGACCGGCATGAGAGGCTTCATCTGGTGCCTCTACATGTACATACACTAAATCCACTCTTGAAAGGACATCAAGCGCAGCTTCTCCCTTTCCTACATAATTTGTATCAATCCAACCTGTAGCACCAGGTACAGTAATTATCTCCATACCACGGAGCATACCAAGCCCTTTCATAAGGTCCACTGCAGAAATCATAGCGCCACTGATCCCATACTCCTCCTGTAATGTAGGGATAGTACAAGCCTTCCCTTCTCCCCATGGCCATATAGCAGTTGCTTCTCTTTTTCCTTGTCTTCTACGTTTTCTGTTTACTGGATGATCATTTAATACTGCAAAGGAATCTTTAATCAATCGCTTTAATAGTTCATCTGTTGGCAGGTATTCTTCTATATATTCTCCAATTATATCATGAGGGGGTGTAGTTTTAAGACTGCCCTTCGAACTACTGTTACTATAACCTTTTATTACCATTAGGTGTCTGTAATCTATACCATGATATAATTTTATTTCTGGATTCTGTTCCAAACTATCCTTTAGTGTGTCTATAAGTTCATTTGATTCTTGTGAGGATATATGCCCAGCACAGTAATCCTCCATAATGAGGCCAGTTTCCCTTGGTGTTAATGTTAC
Organism: Deltaproteobacteria bacterium; assembly: GCA_021162585.1. Taxonomy (GTDB): domain Bacteria; phylum Desulfobacterota; class Desulfomonilia; order UBA1062; family UBA1062; genus JAGGYK01. The sequence continues at coordinate 6,066 of JAGGYK010000247.1, read as the reverse complement.
TAGATTTATACGGAATGCCATATCGTCTTCTTCAAGGGCTACCCCCATGCTTTTTGCCTCAATTGGTGCCCTTCCAGTATAATATATACTTGGATCTAGGCCCAAGATTGCCATATTTGCAATCTCACTACCTGGAGGAAATCCTGGCTTTACAGTTCTTATCAAGCCTAAATCCCCCCTGGATGCAAGTTTATCCATGTATGGAGTATTTGCTGCCTCCAAAGGTGTCTTCCCCAATAACTCTTCTATAGGGTTGTCTGCCATACCATCACCGATTAGAATAATGTTCTTCAATATGTTCCCTCCTCTTTTTAACTAAGAGTGAAAATCTTTCTATAGGCATCACATGTATGGTTTGATATTATTATGTCACCAGTTAAATAATTAGTCTTTTTTTTCTTTCTAATCCGGTCTCTTTCCTGTAATAACCAGGTTATACCTGAAAGATCTCCTGTTATATCTACCTCTAGAGAAGAACTTGCAATCTGAATCTCTCCTCTTGTTACAAATTCAAGTATGCCGCCTATTGAATCCCTGATCCGTGAGACCTCAGGGGTTATATCAATAGTATCTCCTTGTACATAAGTACCCACCATTAGAGGAATTTTTTCTAGCTTGCCCTCACTAAGCAGGTCCCCATAACCTCTGGCTATCCCGATATATATGGCCTGATTGATAAGGGTGAATATATGAATATCAGGTGCATGTCCCAAGGCAGATGCAACATCTTTTGCAATGTCTGCATAGGCCTCTACCTGATATGGTCTGGTATCATCTATGAATCCCAGATTGTCGTTTTCCTCTAACAGGTTCTTTATGTCAACATTCTGTATAGGCTCTAATGTATCTTGATGATCACCTAGAAGGAATAGATTGTCTTTCCTGTCTGTGCAATACACCTGTCTGTCACCGTCCCAACAGGACAGGCGGGCGCAGACAGGGCATTGGACAATGAATCTTTCGAATCCTTCTGAACGCAGCCCATTAATTGCAGAACATACCCCTCTCCACCACAAGTCCTCTGTATGGATGTATACAGTGGAATCTCCTTTACAAAGGTTTTCTATTTTGACTAGATATGTTTTAGGGTACATCTCTATTATCTTTAAGGTCCTTGTTTTCTACCCGGATAACTATAGGGTTTCTATCTATCTCTTCAAAAGATGCAATCTCTTGGATAGCCGTCCTGATGTTTGACTCTTTCGCTTCATGAGTAAGGAGCACTACAGGTACAAAGCCTTTCTGCTGCCTGCCTTTTTGTATTACAGATACTATACTTATGTTTCTTTTACCGAGGGCTCCTGCTATCTTTGCCAGCACACCAGGTCTATCAATGGCATTTATTCTTAAATAATAATTTGACGTAATATTATCAATAGGTATAATCTGTTTTTTACTCGACAAGCCCTCTCCATAACCTAGATACGGGATACGTCCGGCAATCCCTGATTGGATGTTGCGTCCTATATCAGCAATATCACCAACTACTGCAGATGCAGTAGGCATCATGCCCGCTCCCCTACCATAATATAGGGTGGAATCTACTATATCACCTCGCACATAAAATGCATTAAATGCCCCATCTACCTTGGAAAGAAGGTAATTAAATGGTACTAGGGTAGGATGCACCCTGGCCTCTATTTGATTGCCCCTATCTATGGCAAGGGCCAGCAATTTTATCTTATAACCCAGGTCTTTAGCAAAGGCTATATCAAGGGAGTCTATCCCTGATATACCCTCTACATATATCTTATCCATGCTGGAAGGTATGCCATATGCAAGACTTACGATAATACCAAGCTTGTGAGCAGAATCTGTGCCATCTATATCGAGTGTTGGATCTGCTTCTGCATAACCCAGGCTTTTTGCCTTGTCCAGCGCATTTTCGAAGGTAGAACCATTTTCTGTCATTTCTGTAAGTATATAATTGCATGTACCATTTAATATTCCATAGATAAAGGTATAATTATTGGATATAAGGGCCTCTCGTAGGGTTTTTATGATAGGTATACCCCCACCTACAGCTGCCTCAAAATAAAGATCTCTTTCATTTACCTTTGCCTCATCAAACAGTTCTTTTCCATGTGATGCAAGCAGGGCCTTGTTTGCAGTGACTACATGCTTTCCTGCCCTTAGTGCATCTGTAATAAATGTCTTTGCAGGCTTAATTCCTCCAATGAGTTCTACAATGATATCTATTTCAGGGTCTTCTATAACAGAGGCTGCATCGGTAGTAAGCATATCTCTGGGAATATCTATCCCTCTATCAGTAGTGATATCTATATCAGCTATCTTTTTTAATATAAGAGAGAAGCCCAACCTTTGTTCCAACACCTTTTTGTTGTTAAACAGGGTCTGCGCTACTCCTGTTCCAATTGTGCCCAGCCCTAATAACCCTATCTTTATATCTTGCATGGTGACTCCTTAATCAATTAAAGATCTTTCTTATACCACGTATAGCCTGTCTGATTCTATGTTCGTTTTCAACGAGAGCAAACCTTATATAACCTTCACCATGGTCTCCGAACCCTATACCAGGAGAGACTGCAACCTTTGCCTCTTTTAAGAGTAATTTAGAAAACTCCAATGAGCCCATGGTCCTGTATTTTTCTGGTATGGGTGCCCATACAAACATGGTGGCTTTTGGTCTTTTTATACTCCAGCCCGTCTTTGAAAGTCCATTACATAAAGTATCGCGTCTTTTTTGGTATTTATTTGTTATCTCACAAACACAGTCCTGGCATTCATTTAAGGCTATAATAGATGCTATCTGTATTGGCTGAAATATCCCATAATCAAGATAGCTCTTTATACGGGAGAGGGCATAAATGGCTTGCCTATTGCCCACTGCAAAACCTACACGCCACCCCGGCATACTGTAGCTTTTTGACATGGAGAAAAATTCTACTGCTATTTCTTTTGCACCCGGGACCTGCATAATACTTGGTGCCTTGTAGTCATCAAAGCATAGATCTGCGTATGCAAAATCATGGATTATAAATATATCATGTTCTCTGGCAAAATCTATTAGCTTTTCAAAGAACGGGATATTTGTTACCATAGTAGTGGGATTGTGAGGAAAAGACAGGATTATAAGCTTTGGTTGTGGCCATGTCTCTCGTGTAGCCGTGAGCAGATCGTCAAAGAAACTCCGGTCTTCAGATAAAGGTATACCTCTTACATTACCACCTGCAAGTACTGTAGCATATGTATGTATAGGGTATGTAGGATTTGGCACGAATACCACATCTCCTGATGTGATCATGGATAAGATCATATGAGAAAATCCCTCTTTTACCCCAATGGTCACAATTGCCTCTGTATCTGGATCGATATCCACATCATAGTTCCTCTTATACCAGTCAGATATGGCATGGCGGAGTTTGTATATACCCCTTGATGAAGAGTAGCGATAATTTTTAGGATTCTGTGTAGCATCTACAACCTTTTTTACTATATGATCCGGGGTGGGGATATCAGGATTTCCCATACCCAGGTCTATAATATCTTTCCCCTGCCTTCTTGCCTTCATCTTCAGCTCATCTATCTCTGCAAAGATATAAGGTGGGAGTCTGTCTATTCTAGGAAACTTCATTGTCTATCATCCTCTTTTATATAAGTCACTTCTTCTAATGCCTCTTTTGCATAGTAAGAACTTCTTACCATGGGCCCCGAAACAACATACTTTATGCCCATGGTTTTGGCAAGCCTTGCCCACGATTCAAAATAAGGAAGGGGCCAGTATCGCTCCACAGGTGCATTTGCCTTTGATGGCCTCATATATTGGCCGATGGTTAAAATATCAAGGCCTACCTCAGATAATGATTTAAGCAATTCTTCTATCTCGTCTTCATCTTCACCCAGACCCACCATAAATCCTGATTTTATTATCATATTGGGTGATATGGTCCTTGCTATTTTTAAGAGATTAAGGCTTGTATTTAAATCTGCCCCTGGTCTTATCTCTGGGTGAAGCCTCCTGGTTGTCTCCACATTGTGGTTAAATACATCAGGCCTGGCATCAAGTACAATCTTTAAGAGGTTTTCATTTCCAGAAAAATCAGGGGTGAGCACTTCAACAGTAGCCTTGGGTAATTCTTTTCTTATTTCAACAATGGTTTGAGCAAATGCATGAGCACCTTTATCAGGCAAGTCATCTCTGGTCACAGATGTGATGACAACGTGCTTTAGTCCTAACTGTGCTGCAGCGCTTGCAACACGGGCTGATTCTCGATAGTCAACTGGCTTTGGCCGCCCTTTTTTTATGGAGCAGAACTTGCAGGCCCTGGTACATATATCTCCCATAATCAAGAATGTTGCTCTACGCCTACTAAAACATTCTGTTATATTAGGGCATCTAGCCTCCTCACAAACTGTAGATAGTGAGGACTTTCTCAGCTTTTTCTTTACTTCCCTTAATTCAGATAGGTTTTTATTCTTCTTTAGCCAGTTCGGTAGCCTGTTTTTCATCTGCCTCTTCTTGTTTTCGGATATCTTCCAGGCGTTCTTTATATAGTTTTTCCAGTTCTTCAGCTTTTTTTTCTGCAAGTTTTTTTTGGGTAATCATATCGCTTCTTGCTACCATAGAGTAGATAAAGGCTATGATTGCACCAATTAAAAAGGATGAAAATAGTATTAGATATAATGGGAACTCTTTAGTAGTATAACCAAAAAACTTGATTGTTGCTGGTTCTTGGTTTGATATGCCAAATAGGATTCCAGCCACAATTACCACTATCAATAATAGTGCTTTTGCGTATCTCAAGAAAGTGCCCCCTTAATCTTGTCTCTGGTTTCCCTGATATGTTCGGAAATCATGTGTACATCTGCAAGCACTGGCATAAAATTAGTATCCCCTTCCCATCTTGGTACTATATGGATATGGATATGTTGTTTAACACCAGCACCTGCAACTGAGCCTATATTGCATCCGACATTAAACCCCTGAGGCTTCATGGTGGTCTTTATAGCAGAGACAAGTTCTTTGATCATAGAGAGCATTTCTATAGACTCATCCTTGTTCAGTTTCTCCATATCCCCTATATGCCTGTAAGGAGCTATAATACAGTGTCCTGTTGTATATGGGTATCTATTCATTATGGAAAAACAAGAATCCCCCCTTTTTAATATAAGAGGGTCATCTATTTTTGGTGCATTACAGAAAATGCAACCTGTATCTTCTGATTTCAAGATATAATCTACCCTCCATGGTGCCCAGATGTTTTTCATAGCTTTATTATCTTACCTTCTATCTTTTTAGAATCTATTTCTATTATACCTATAGAATTATCCTTTGTAAATCTAGTGTCTGTAGGTGAGCCGGGATTGAAGAAAAAAACATTATCTTCTTTGCCGGAAAATGCCTGATGTGTGTGCCCATAAATAATAGCATCTACCTCGCTAAACTCTTGCTTTATTCGCGCCCTCATTCCATACGGATCGCCCCAGCCATGTATAATCCCAATTCGGATGTCTTCGATCTCAATGGTCTGCTTTAAAGGGAAGCTATCCGAGACCTCCGGGTAGTCCATATTGCCGGAGACTGCTATAATATCCTTTTCTGTTTCAAAGAATGGGTCTAATACACAGAGTCTTACCATGTCACCTGCATGGATTATCAGATCTACATCAGAAAAATATTGTAAGGCAATCCTTTTAATTAAATCATTTGGTTTTTTTAAGTGTGTATCTGATATTATGCCTATCTTTTTCATATGTTATTTAGAGAACATACCAGGCGATATTTTTCAACAGAGAAATATGTGCAGACTATTATATTGCGATGGCAAAACTAACAAAAATCTTGACCTTTATTTAGGTGTTTGATTAAAGCTTAGTGAATAGACAAGATTATTGCCGGTGATATAAAAATATACAATGGCAATGAAATGATTATATTTAGGAGGTAATGTGAATGAACAATTTTGCAATGTTTGGTTTATCATGGATTTTCATTCTGATATTTAAAGTATCCTTTCCATTGTCCCCATTCTTGCTTAGGGAGCTATCGCGCATCATTTTATTAACATATTCAGTTAATTAGCGAAAAGGGCTTTGCGTGTAGAG
>JAGGYK010000272.1 GCA_021162585.1 Deltaproteobacteria bacterium | reverse complement strand
TATCCCCCTAAGCCTAATGTCTCGTGCCTATAAAACGGAGAACGGACAACGGACAACGGCATTTTCATATAAACGCGTATGAGCGATCCACGCTCACAACGAAGTATGAAAATGAACGTATCACAATGTAGGGCCCGTTCCCCTGAACGGGCCGATGAGGGCAAAAGGCCCCTACAGCTGAATGCTGATCGCTGAAAGCTGATAGCTATTTTCATATAAACCCTTAACTCTCTAACTCCTCAACTCCTCAACTCCTTTGTACCTGTTTTCATATAAGTCTATTCACTGTTTACTATCGTTCACTATCTACTGAACCGGATTGATTGGGCCTTCAATACCGCCCTCTATAAACTGTTTGATTAGGAGGTCTGTTGTATTCTTAAAAAAGATAGGATCTCCTTTAAAGACTATTTTCCCATTATATAACATGGCCATAAAATCTGCTAACTCGAAGGCACCCTGTATGTCATGACTGATTACCAGGCATGTGGCCTTCGATCTTGCTTGGGTCTGGCGGATGAGCATATTTATGGCACTGCTCATAACAGGATCAAGACCTGTTGTAGGTTCGTCAAATAATAACACCTTTGGATTTAAGGCCATGGCCCGGGCAATCCCTACCCTTTTTCTCATCCCTCCTGAAATCTGAGAGGGCATCTTGTCGTTTATACCTGAGAGCCCAACCTCCTTAAGGCGCAGGTGAACCTCACGGGCAATCTTTTCATTACTAAGCCTTGTATGAATCTTTAATGGAAAGGCAACATTCTCACCTATTGTCATTGAATCAAATAGGGCTGCATCCTGAAAACATACCCCAAGGGATTTTCTTGTCTGATTAAGTTCCACTTCATTCATACTACTTATGTCCCTGCCATCGATCAGGATCTGCCCTGAATCGGGCTTAATAAGACCAAGGATATGCTTTAGTAATATTGTCTTACCCGTACCACTCGGACCTATTACCACAGTAATCTTCCCTTCAGGTATCTCAAGAAAAAGGTTATCAAGAACCCTCACACCCTTAAATGACTTGGTCAAACCCCGGATCTCTATCATGGGTCTCTCCGCCAATTCGTGATATACAGATCATGCCTTATATGAGCTAATAGAGGAAACATCTTCCTTATCTTGTCAACATCTCTCATATCTACCCTTACCACATCTACTACCTCATGAGCTCCACCATCAAATAATACATCACCCCAGGGAGATGCTACTATAGAATGACCATATGGGACATATCTTAATTCAGGATTAAAGGCAGGTTGGACTCCTACTACAATACCTTGTATTTCCACTGCACGAAGCCTTACCAACATCTCCCAGTGCGCCTTGCCAGTAGATAAGGAAAATGCAGCAGGCACAAACAACAACTTAATCCCCTTCTTGGCCAATATCTGAGTAATGGGTGTAAAGCGGATATCATAACATACGATCACAGCTGCCCTACTACCCCATGGAATACTAAAGGTATCCAGTCTATACCCAGGCCTTATGATCTCTGACTCTTTCACTCTTGGACCACCTGGGGGACTGCAGTCAAAGAGATGTATCTTATCGTGGCTGTATATCAAAGCACCTTTTGGGTCAAAGACCATAGCCCTGTTAAAAGGCATCCCATCCCCTGCATCATATGGTAGGCTACCACCAACAATGTATATCCCGTGCCTGGCAGCTTTCTCTTTAAGTCCTTGTATTGCCATCTCTGTAAAATATATAGCGCCCTGTATGGAAGGAGGTTCATATGGTGCAATAAACATCTCAGGCAAGACGACCATCTCCGCGCCCTTTAGGGCTGCCTCATCTATCATGGCCAGCCCCTTCATAAGGTTTTTCTCTATGTCATAGCCCTGTTTTATCTGACAAATTCCTATGGAAAGATACCTCTTCCTCATCTCCTAAGCCCTTTTAATTAATCTCTAGGGGGTCAAATCTTTATTATTGACAAAATCTTTTCAATCCTTCCCTTAAGTTTTTTTCAATCATTCTCTATCTTGACTTGCCGACCCCTGTCATCCTATTTTGTCAATAATAAAGATTTGACCCCCCTCTATTGATTGCTATTTTCATACAAATCTAAGATATCAGAGAAACAAGAGAACTGACAAGTTGCTTTGAATTTGCTTTCTTGGATACCCATACATTTATCTTAGTATCTGCTCTCTTTGCCTTCTTAATCCACCCCTTAAGGCCTTTTGGGGGAATAGAAATAGAAAAGAGCTCATTCCATGTATTTAAGTATAAAATGTCTACCTCTTCTATAGATTTTAATTGGTGGGATACTTCCATATTACCTATAATAAATATTCGATTGATATAACTGGGGGTCAAGAGAGATTGTCTATCAAGCCCAATAGAGGATGCCTCAGGGATAAAAGATCTTAATTCTACAAGCAGGTGCTGAATATCAGACAGGAATATATATGAAGAGTTAGGAACCATATGAAATACTGTAGAGGCATCAAATCTTCTATTATAAACCAGCCAGGCTATTATTGGGGCTATTCGGTGTGATGTCATTATTGAATCTTCGTCACATCCCTTAGACGGCATGGAGGAAAAAATCTTCCATGTACCACTATTATAGCAAAACACCAACTCACGGTAGGCGGGTTCATCCCTCTGCACCCGTTTTTCGCTTATGATCTTTCCCTCTTTTGAGACATAAAAGGCTTCCACCCTACGTCTTAAGATCTCCATATCCACATCTTCCTCTAGCCCTGCATGTACAAGCCCTTTCTTTGCCTCTCTTATAAGGAGTACTGCTGTTTTTCTAAGATATTTATGTATCTCATTCCCAAACTTCTGGTATCCTTGGATATCCCATTCATTGAATTTATTAAGATATTGTATCCGCTTCAGAGGCCAGCCCCATGATTTTATTACATCTACCATGATTGAGGCCTTGTCTTGTCTGTGAACCTTTATAATGTCATTTTCCCCTATATTTGGCGATACCTTTATATAAAAACACTGTCTCAATAGATCTAAGGTCTTATAATCACCTCTAGATTTGTAATAATCTTCTATCCTCTGAAAAGCTACTATATATGGATCCACCACATCCTCAGCTTTTGAATTAAATACCTGAGACTTAAGGGTATCACATGGCAAGCGGGCATAATAATCTGGATCCATGTATGTACTAACCAATGCCATCTTTAACACAGACTTAAGCGGGTCATCCAGGGCCTTATGCATCTGCCAGAGGGTTGCACCAAATAGTTCTTGTCGGGGCACCAATGTTATGTCCCCCAGGTCTATAAAATCATCATGGACAAGACCATTTATGCTATGGAGTGTATTAGATGCCTGTTCATACACTCCAGAATTGCTAAACGGTGGCACTATCCACCACAGGGGGATCCTGCCCTGGATAAGTGTCATAGTACGATAAAATTCTTCTTTTAAAAGGACCTTCAAGGCAGAGCCGGCCCCTTCCTGAGATACCACACCAAATTCATTGGCCTGTATCTTAAAGATATCCATCAAAAAGAATTGCACCTTTATAAGAAATCGAGCCGTGATCCAGCGCTGTAATCGTTCAATCTTTGTCTCTAGAAGCCTCAGTCTAGCCTTCCCAACGCTCTGTACATCTACAATTACCCATATATCATAATCAGAATCTCTGGTCTGACCTATACTTCCTACACTACCAATAGTAAATATACCTTCTATATTCCTGTCTCGAGGTAGATAGTCTTGAATGTTTGTAAGATCGATACGATTTGATAAAAATTTCTCTAACACCTTTATAAATTCTGGTTGCCATTCCATGGTCTTTATGCCGGAAGGACATGTTTTGCCCTGTATATAACCTGGCAAATCAGGGTGATTGATATGAAGAAGGACTGGAACTAACTTAAGTATAACCTCACCACCCATAGGGTCATTCTTAAGAAGAATCCCATGTTTGTAGCGATTGTAATGATTAAATGCCCTCACCCCTCTTGAGAGCCATTCATTAATATCTCCCATTTATTATACCTTATCGCTATATGGAGAACTCAACTTTAGCCTCTGCCAGAATAGCAATATACCAAAAATTACCATAGCAAGACATAATAACTGACCCATTGTAAGAAGACCAAGGATAAACCCTAACTGTGGATCTGGCTGCCTAAAAAATTCAAGAAAGAACCGCATACTTCCATAACCAATAAGAAATACAGCAAAAAGATTACCGTGGGCAGACCTATGCTTGCTAAATCTATATACGATTATAAATAAGATCATGCCCTCAAAAAAGGCCTCATAGAGTTGAGAAGGGTGTCTGGGATAGGGCCCTGCACCGGGAAATATGATACCCCATGGCATATCAGTGACCCTGCCATAGAGTTCAGCATTAATAAAGTTTCCTATCCTACCTAAAAACAGTCCCAATGGTGCTGAGACAGCACCAAGATCAGCCAGCATCAAAAAAGGTTTATGTCTCTTTATAGAATAGATCCATCCTACTACTATAACCCCTATCATTCCGCCATGAAAAGACATGCCACCTTCCCATACAGCTATGATCTTAAATGGATTCTGCCAATAGTATGGTAAGTTATAGATAAGACAATAACCAAGCCTTGCACCAAGGATAAGACCTAATATACAATATGCAAGCAGATCCTCTATGTCTTGCCTTTTTAGGTCATACCTCCTATCTTTGGATATTCTCAACATTATAAAGTAGGCAAGCAAAAAGCCAATGACATACATCAAACCATACCAACGTATCTGAATAGGACCCATCTGAATCAGTATAGGATTGATATCTGGATATCTCATAATACCATATGATTGGCATATCAACTGGATATAAGTCAAGCCATTGGATTGAATTATACAGGCAGGCTATTTTCATACAACCTCCCATGGCCTATCGGACACAACGAAAAATAGTCAACAGTCGTCAGTTGATAGTCGGAAAAGAGATGTATAGACCATCAGCTAACGAGCTAAATAAGGATTAAAATCATTTTATATTCCTCTTTAAGCTGAATGCCTGCCCATGCCTCAGGGCACGGGGATCATTGGCCAACGAGGTAGGAGACAAGGCCAAGAGGATATTGCCAATCGGAGATGCAGACGGGCTGATCGCT
>JAGGYK010000211.1 GCA_021162585.1 Deltaproteobacteria bacterium | reverse complement strand
GTATGTATGGTATTAAAAGAAGTTAGCGCTAATCATTCTCAAAGGTCTTTTTTTAGGGAAGATTACACTAAGACCAGACCATTGGCCCTCTTCACAGAGAGTGTTGTCTCCCTCCTTTCAAGGCCTACTATCCATAGCGCCTTTGTGGATCTGCTTTCCCTTATGGGGCAAACATTTCCTACGAGTGCACCAGCACTTTATATAAGAACTCTTGGCGCAGGGGCACGTGTTTATTCTGTGCTGGATCTAGAAAAAGGTGGATATGAAGATGTCAATCGGGCATTGCACAAGATCGGTAGAACAGACGATTTTTCGTATTTTAAAATCACAATAGGTGGTCATTCGCCAATAACCCAAGGGCGCAAACATATAAATATTATTAATAATACTAAAGCATCTGTTATATTGTCTATAAATAGAGGTGTTCATGATGGTGTATTTAAAGAATGGGTCAAAATATTGGCGCCTGCTGTGGACAAACTGATAGATAATGAACGACTCAAGGACATGGCCTTCAGGGACAGGCTTACGGGACTCTTGAATTACAGGGCCTTTGAGCAGATGTTAGACACGGAGTGTGAAAGGGCGTCTCGCTATGGGGTGGTCTTTTCTATTATCATGATAGATATTGACTGGTTTAAGAAGGTCAACGATCACTTTGGCCACCAGGTAGGAGATCTGGTGCTCAGGAGTGTTGCTGACAAGATCCAGAGCTGTGTTAGAAAGAGTGATACAGTTTTTCGCTATGGTGGTGAAGAGTTTGTGATAGCCATGCCGCATACAGACATAACCAGTGCAAAAAGACTCGCTGTCAGGATAAAAGATGATATAGCTTGTATGAATTTGATTACAGGGGGGAATATCACTGTAAGTATGGGTGTCAGCCAATATATGGATGGACTTTCCCCTCATGATCTTGTAAAAAGGGCGGATATGGGGCTTTACATGGCAAAGACGGGTGGCAGAAACAGAATAGAAATATTTAAGGATGGCAAGTGAATATAGATAAGCTTTTGGATATATGCTCAGACCTATTTCTTTACACACCAGATGAAGTCAAGACAAAAGGGACGGTGACAGATATAAGTGGTGACAAGTCCTTTGTATTTAAGGCAGAGGGCAGCACTGGCCTTACCCCTGGTACCCTGGTAAAGATATCTGATGGTAATGATTCGTGTCTGGCCAAGGTTTTAGAGAATATGGATCAGGGCCTAAAGATGGAGCTTGATTCCTATGTAACACCTGGCAAGGAACGCAGGCGATATGTACGTGTTTATGATAAAATATATTATAAGGTAAATTTCCTTGCTCATGCACCAGATAAGGATAATGTAATAGGCGAGGCACTCACCAGGGTTAAGGCTAATAGGCTTATCACAGAGTCGTTTCTTAAGGGCAAATATGGCTATCCTGGTCTTGATGAAACCCCGTATACTAGAGAGGCCCCTTTTAATCAGGCCCTATGGGAGGTAAACAGAAAGCTGGATTTATTAATCCATATGTTCCTTACTAGTGACTTTTCGGATTTGATAAAGACTACACCAAAGGATGTCAATATCAGCGCTTCTGGCATAAGATTTATATCTGATGTCCCTTTTGAGGCAGGGGATCTGATAGAGGTGGATATGATATTACCCATGACACCTCTTTTATTTATGAAATTCGTAGCAGAGGTCATCAGGATAAAATCTATCACCAGTGGGGGCGTTCTGAATCGTTATGCAGTAAGTGCACAATTTATACTCATGGAACCAGAAGACAAAGATGAGATAATCCGTTATATATTTAAGAGACAAAGAGAGCTATTAAGAGGTCGGCAGTATTAGGCTAAGATTTTTGGGTCATGCATCTTTACTTATAGAGACATGTGGTATCTCTCTTCTGGTAGACCCAATGCTAAGTATGCGTGCATTTGGTGTGCAAAGAGCAGACCCCCCGCCTGTCAATATAGCTGATATTGCGCTTTCAGATGTTGTGCTATATACACATGCTCACTATGATCATCTTGACATACCAACACTTGAAGGATTAAGGGATGATATAAGGGTTATCCTTCCCTGGAATACAAAGGATCTGGCTATAAAGGCAGGCAAGTATAGGGTTGTAGAGTTACGTCCATGGGAGCATATAAGAATTGGTGCCATTAAAATCACAGCTGCCCCGGGCAAGCACTGGGGTGCCAGGAACATCTATGATATGTGGAGGGGTTATCTGGGTTATGTGATAGAATGTGGTGAAGGGAGTGTATATATCGCTGGTGATACAGGCTATGGCGGGCATTTTAAAGAGATAGCATTAGGTTTTGACATAGATGTGGCTGTACTGCCTATAGGTGCGTACAAACCCTTCTGGTTCAGGATAAACCATATGTCACCAAAGGATGCCATAAAGGCATTTTATGACCTGAAGGCCCGTATCATGATTCCCGTACACTGGGGCGCATTTCGTTTAAGCATGGAAGGCATAAATACCCCTATAAAAGATCTTTTATCTATTATTACAGATGACTTCCCTGTAAAAATATTGCAGCCAGGAGATGTGATCGAATATAGTAGAGGTAAAGTACAGGATTAAGGGGTAACGGTGAACAGTGAGATGTAGGGACGGGCCATGGGGGTTATAAGATGGAAGATCTAGACCAGGAAAGGCTTATAGAGTGGGTTATTGATGGTTTTCGTAGGATACTTGTTCATTATGGAATATGGTTTAACGAGGCAGCGCACCAGTTAGGTCTGCATAAGGCCTTTGAGATGGAAGACACAGTTGGTAGAAAATGTCTTGCTATTGATATGAAGAGACTTGGTGATATCTTAGGCTTTGATGTAGATGATGCAGGGATTCCCGCCCTATTAAAAAGATTATCAAAGCAAGAACTTTTAGAGCTATTAAGAGGTTTAAGTGTCAACTGGCTTGCAAATGATGGCATATGGTTTCAAGAGATTGAGCAAGAGGAAGAATTGTTTACAGCAAAGAGGTGTAATGATACGTGTTGGACACGATTTTCCCCGTATGAGGCATACAGGATAAAAAGGCTGTGCAATCTACCTGAAGAAGGAGGTCTGCCAGCATTGAAGCATGCCCTGAGTTACAGGATGTATTCAAGGATAAATAAACAATCATTTGAAGAGATAGATGGTCATATCTTGATATTCAAGATGTTAGATTGCAGGGTTCAGTCAGCCAGGAAAAGGAGAGGGCTTCCAGACTATCCATGTAAGTCTGCGGGACTGGTAGAATATACTACCTTTGCAAGTGCTATTGACAAAGGAATCACAACAAGGTGTATAGCCTGTCCACCTGATGAGCATCCAGATGACTGGTTCTGCGCGTGGGAATTTACCATTCATGACTAGCATGTCATCAGGGTTGCAACCTTTACATCTGATTATGTAGATTTTGTATGAAACAGTGAATAGTGTTATTCGTCTCCGCCCAGGATGCCTGCCCTTAGTAAAAAGTATAGTAGCTGAAGCAGGGCTGTTGCAGCAGCAGCTACATATGTCATTGCAGCAGATGATAATATATGCCTTACACCAGTAACCTCTTCTCCTGAGAGAATACCTGCAGCAGGCAAGGCCTTTAGTGCCCTAAACGATGCATTGAACTCTACTGGTAGTGTTACAATCTGGAATAGCACAGCAAGGCTAAAAAATAGAATCCCTGCAGTAATAAAGGTCTTTGACATAAAGATAAACCCTATAATGAGAAGGGGCCACGCAAGGTTTGAACCTAGCATGGATATAGGTACCAGGGCGCTGCGTGCCATCAAAGGCAGGTAACCTCTTGCATGCTGTATGGCATGGCCCACCTCATGTGCTGCAATACCCACAGATGCTAAAGACTTGTCCATATATACCCTTTCAGATAATCTGAGCACCTTTACCCTGGGGTCATAATGGTCAGTTAAGAAACCTCTGCTAATCTCAATGCCCACATCTGTTATCCCTTCAGCATTAAGTATCATACGAGCTGCCTTAGCCCCTGATATACCACTTGAAGTTGGGATCTTAGAGTATTTAGAATATGATGCTTTCACCTTTATTTGAGCATAGATGCTCAAGGCAAAAGCAGGTAGAATCATTATTATATATAATGGATCTATAAACATCGAACTTCTCCTATCCATTCATTTTGTTTTTTGTTACATTACATAGTATCTATCATAGCATAAGTCAAGATACTCTCATCAGCCTGTAAACAGTGAATAGTGACGGTCTCGTAAAAAGCCTTTTTAACTTGTCATTTCGAGTGACCTGCCTGCCGGCAGGCAGGAACGAGAAATCTTTCCAATGCAATATGCTAAATTCACAAGATTTCTCCCTAGGGTCGACCTGCCTGCAGCAGGCTGGAATGACCGATTCACCGAGTTTGACTTTTTACAAGTCCATCAATTTTAAATACGTCTTGTGTAAATATGCTAAAACTGACCCACCTATGCCAGAAAAAATCTTTTGTTTCCCTTTATAGACATTATGCCCTAACATCTTAGCAATCCAACCAGGAAAAGCACATTCATCTGCCCCAGAATCAACCAATGCATCAAATGTTATCACCCTGTCATCTAAGAACAATTTTATAGGAATAACAGGTCTATAGACATATTTCGCTGGCTTTTGAGTTGGAGGTGTTACTATATACTTCAAATAAGGGAATTTTATCTGCTTCATAATAAATAACTTCTGTTTTCATTGGGAATCTTTGTTAATATAGGATCTTTGTACACCTTTCTATCTGCCTCCTTAAGTGCTTCTTCAGGAGTATGCCCTTTACCTAACACCTCTTTTCTATCATGGCTCAATGCTACAAAGTAACCTGGATACTTTTTTATGATAGGTGTCATATCTATTGCTTTCATTGATTTTCATATCCTCGCTTGTTTATTTGATATTTTGTCTTATTATACCACAAAATAAAAAACCGTCAAAATTTCAGATATCTCGTTCATATCCGACAGTGTCGTATATGCTCCATAGGTAAAATTTACCCTCATAGGCCATCACCTACCTTGAATTCTTTCTTGCCTCTATATTCCCCCTCTAAAATATTATCTGAACAGGGAAAACTCCAATGTTTTTCTTCTGAGTGCCACCTTTAACCCTCTATAGCCTTGATCTTTCGAATATAAATAGGGGTGTAAGGAAAGGACAAGATTACCTTATTAGACTCATCCCTTCTGATTTTTATCAACTGTTACATCAGTTTAAATACTATCAGACCACGCTATAAGGGCTATTACTTGCAAAGTAATATTCTACGACTCCTGAGTCTCAACTGCCGATTCTTGACTTCATACTTCGATTTTAATCTTTCTTTAATCCTGAGCTGTACAAGTTGTTACTCTACCTTTTTGATATTCCTATCCATTACCCATTCCACAAGAGAAGGCGCCCACCTGGAGGCACAAAGAACAAGCTTACCGTTAAAGCCAGGCACAATAATAAACTTCTTTTTTATCATCCCATCTATCATAGCCTTTGCAACATCATCTGGAGACATAATACCTGCATTGCCTGCAATGGCCTTGGTTTCTTTTGGTTTGATCTTGTTTTCCATCTCTAGCTGGGGTGTATCTGTATCAGGCGGGCATAATACAGATATTGTAATATTGTATTTTTTCATCTCGCTCCTTAGTGCCTGGGAAAAGCCAAACACAGCAAACTTGGCCGCACTATAGCCTGTGTAACCAAATACACCTAGAAATCCTGCAATAGATGAGATGTTTACAATGTGTCCGCCTTTTGCCTTCATCATGGGGATAAAGCTCTTGCACATATTAAGGACCCCATAAAAATCTATCTTCATGAGCTGATCAAAGATCTCGTATGGGATCTCTTCAAAATAACCCGGGTGAGCTATACCAGCGCTGTTTATAATGACATCTGGCGGACCAGAGGCATCTTCATATACATGCGCCCATTTGTCGACCTGCATGCGATCCGAGACATCAATACTTGCATAAGAAATCTTCTGATTAGCCTCTATAGCTGAAGAAGATATCTCTTCTACAGCCTCTTTTAGTATCTCCTCCCGTCTTGCCAGGATAGTCACATTTGAGCCTTTAGTTGCAAATATCTTGGCTGCAGACTTACCTATACCACTGGAACCCCCAGTAATAATCACATTCTTACCCTTGAATTCCATTGCTACCCTCCATAAGCCTCTTTGAGGTCTGTATGATCCTAATAATAACGAATATTCCAAATACTACACACCATAGATTGATAAAGGCATTTAAATAAAGGTCAGCCCCACCTAAAAAGTAAATACCATTTTGATAATTAAACGAGAAATCCAATAGCCCTAAGAATACAAAGGCTCCTGCTCCTGCCAGGGAAAGCAAGAGACCGTATATGTTGGCCTTTAGAAGTTGTACGCCTGCTACTATGAGCACTATTGACATGATTATATCAGGCAAGGGAAAGGCATGCTCGTATGCAAAATAGCATTCTGGTGGACTGGCAGGGGCCAGACCAATAGTGAAAAAACCAACCCAGAACAAGATCACACCAATGCCAGAGATGATCTCCAGCATTGCTACCCATTTTAAGCCCATATTAGTCATTTTATCCCTCTTTTTAATAGGTTCTTCTGTCCTTTTTTCTCTAATATTGGCAGTACATAACGGTATATCCATGGCATAGTAAGGGCAATCTTTGCCATAAGTCCTTCACTATATGGTACATAGACCTCCAACCTCTTTTTCTTAACAGCATGCATAATAGCTAGTGCCACATCATCAGGACTCAATGGCTTATTCGCAAATGCAACCCCTGAGACCCCACACTTGGCCTCATATTCTAACATGGGGGTATCTACAGAGTCTGGACATACAATAGAGACATTGATACCATATCTCTTTACCTCCATAGCAAGTGTAAGGCTAAACCCCCTTACGCCAAATTTTGTAGCCGAATATACAGAAGATCCTGGTTCAGGAACAATCCCACCTAATGAACAGATATTAACAATATGCCCGCCCCCCTGTGCCTTCATTATTGGGAGGACCTCTTTTGATGCAAAGATAACAGATAACAGGTTTACATCTATCTGTGCACTTATATCAGGGTATGACAGATCCTCAAGCTTATTAGGCCTGATTATCCCTGCATTGTTTATAAGTATATCAATCCGTCCCATACGGGATAGGGTCTCTGCAAGGAGGTGCTTTATGTCATCGAGCTTTGCAACATCACACTTGACCCTCAAAGGTTCAGGGCTAAGCTGTGCTGTAAGGCCTTCTAGTCTATCTATATCAACATCTGATAGAACCAGTCTGGCCCCTGCATCAGAGAATCGCCTGGCAGTAGCAGAGCCAATCCCACCTGCTGCACCAGTTATTACCACTACCTTTTCATTCATTGAAAACACCTTTTATTCCAAGATTCCTTTATTCCAACTAAGGCAAAACCCTAAGTTGATGCCCCCAACATTTCTAATCCAGACCATCCTTATAGAAAAAGACCTCCACCCCACGTCTCATTACTTCCTTCAGGAAGGGATCAGGGTCATCTAAGAGCCTTTCTGCAGAATATATACCCCCAGGGGCTGATTTGAACTTACCAGAAAGCTCCCATAGAGTGGCAACTGTGCATGGTATAGAAGTAATAATACCTATATGGCCTATGTATGTATAGGTTCGATGCATGCTCTTACCTTTATGGAAACCATATACATCAACCCTGCCCACAGACTTATCCAAACCACCTGTTCCAAAAAAGTGTTCTATCTTGTAGAAAAATTCTGCTGCTGCCTTGCGTCTAGCATGTGTGCTGAACAAACCTGTCTTGTCCATGATCTTTATCAGGATTGGTATGTATGCAGGCTGCACCCCGCCGTGTAGTGTTACCTCAGTAAGGCCTTTAAGATTTCTGGGGATAGATACAGATTCTGCATGGCCTGTATAATATACAGGCAAATCCCCCATGGGGAAAGGAAATCTTACCACCTTACGACCACCACCTGTGTTAACTTCCACCTCCTTACCTCGTATGGTCTGTAAGGTAGTACCATGGAGTATATTAAACAGGTGTGTAAGATTTGCCGGGCCTGCAGCCTCATTAGAACCAGCTGCCCAATGTATATTAATCCGCTTTGGGTTATCCATAGAATTATATCCTTTCCTGGCCAGGACCTGGGTCAGACCCGGAGAATTGCCCCATCCAGTAAGGATATGAATGCCTTTTTTCTTTGCCTCTTTATCCAATTCTATGATATCAAGATAAGCCTCGTAATCATCACATATAGATACATATGGCTTACCAGCTTCCAGGGCAGCGATTACCATGGGCTTCTCAAAGTAGTAAAATGGGCCTACAAACCCCATGGCTATATCATGCTGTTTCATAACATCTACCACTTGATTATGGTTTGTGGCATCTACCCTGGCCGCCACAAACCGATCACCACGTTTTGCTGCTTCCTTTTTGGCCCTCTCAATATTTAAGTCTGCTATAGTAACCTTACTTACATCCTTTTCTTTCATAAGCTCATCAAGGGCATCTACAGCCATATCACCACTACCACCAAAGACTACTATCTTCATATTTACCTCCTAATAAGATTATTTTATGGTTTTTTACTATATTTAATCACATAGGCAGAAACCATATCTACTTCTGATAGTATAGGAAATATTGATGGTTAGCGCAAGCAACTTTTATAGCAAACCTTGTTTCAAGAACCATATTTATAAACCCCCATGTCCTGTCGGGCACAACCAAAGATGAAAATATCCTCGGGATGGGTTCCTCTCTCGCTTGCCTGCATCGCTCTTTGATACATCCTTTAGGCTTGCTTACGGGCAACCTCTATTCGTGCTTCGGGCTCAGAAGGGAGCGATACCCCTTTAAGCAACGCCTAAGGATGTATTAGCAAATCGCGATGGAAGGACCGCTCAAGAGTCCCCCATCCCTCCTCTACGCCAGAGGCGTACAAGTCGTAAAGTATTCTTATAACCAAGCCTAATGTCTTGTGCCTATGAAACGGACAACGGAGAACGAATAACGGACAATGGCCTATGGCATCTTCATATAAACTATAATCATTCCCTTTCTCTTACATCTCTAATATAAGAATACCATATGGCGGGATCTCGAAGCCTTTGGCATCCAGAGATTTAGTCCCAAACTCTGGCTCAGAAAAGATGATTTTGGCCTTACCAGCATTTGCTTGATCTATTGTAAAAGATTTTCTCTCTTTTGTAAAATTTAGCGCTGTAAAAAGGTGCTGTTCATGGGTTTGTCTAAAAAAGGAAAAGATGCCTGTAGGGGAATTTGGGTATTCTTTATAAGACCCTTCTCTTAAGGCCGAATTTTCCTTTCTTATCCAGATAAGTCTTCTATAAAGGTTAAGAAGCGAATTTGGGTCTTTGTCCTGGATATCGACATTGATCTTCCTAAAGTTGGGATGAACCCTAAGCCATGGTTCACCAGTACTAAATCCTGCATTTTTACTCCCATTCCACTGCATAGGTGTCCTCTCACCGTCGCGGCCAGGATGAAAAGGCCAGTATCTCTTACCTAATGGATCCAAGATCTCGGATCTTTTCGGCCAAAGGTTTCTCATCCCTATCTCTTCGCCATAATAGAGAAAAGGAGTCCCTCTGAGCGTAAGGAGCATTGCTGCTAAAACCCTTGCCCTGGGAATGGTCCACCTACCCTTTGCGTAACGGCTGATATGACGAATTTCATCATGATTAGATAGTACATAGGTAGGCCAGCCCCTTTTTCCTACAGCCTCTTCCCAGGCACTGACTTCAGCTTTAAACCTCTCTGCACCAAATCTTGAATATGTGAAAGAAAAGTTGAAGGTTGCATGAAGGCCATCACCATTTTCACCTAAATAACGGGCTGCCTCCCTTGGGTCTGAATGATCTAGCGCAACCTCTCCTACAAGGATCTTGTCCTTATAGCGATCAGTAAGCTCTCTCATAGCCTTTGCAACATCAACTGCTTCTTGTTGGTCCTTGTCATAAAGATGGCGTTGCATATCATATGGTCGTCTCCCGATACAGTGTGGGTTGTCCTTTAACTCTTTATCTTTCATGGTCCAGTTTATAACATCAAGCCTATATCCATCCACTCCCTTATCCAGCCAGAAGGCCATATCAGAAAGGATTGCCTCTCTTACCTGGGGGTTTCGCCAGTTCAGGTCTGGCTGTTCAGGGACACTGGTATGATAGTAATACTCCTTTGTCTTGTTGTCCCATTCCCAGGCCCTACCACCAAAGATCCCCAACCAATTATTAGGGTATTTTCTCCCCTTAGGCCTGGGCCGCCAGATATACCAGTCCCGCTTTGGATTATCTTTGCTTGAGCGCGACTCCAAAAACCAGGGATGCAGATGAGAAGTATGGTTCGGCACCATATCCATGATAATCCTGATTCCTCTCTTGTGCGCCTCTCTTAAAAGCCTGTCAAAATCCTCCATAGTACCATATTGTGGATCCACCCCACGATAGTCCATCACATCATAACCAAAGTCATACTGAGGCGATGGATACAATGGGGTAATCCATATAGCATCAATGCCAAGAGAATTTGGGGTCCCATCATTGAGATAATCCAATTTCTCAGTAATGCCATTCAGATCACCTATGCCATCTCCATTTGTGTCCAAAAAGCTCCTGGGATAGATTTGATACACCACCGCATCTTTAAACCACTTAGGGGTCGTTTTCTCTTCTGTTACAGACATAATATCCCTCCTAGATCTTAAATTTTGTTATGAATAGAGATCTTTGGTCCTATGATATATCTCTTTATATTTTATAAAATATTCTCTATAGACTGTCGTATCC
>JAGGYK010000161.1 GCA_021162585.1 Deltaproteobacteria bacterium | reverse complement strand
TCTGAGCCTGAAAGGCGAATAGGGAGCGCCCGTAAGCAAGCCTAAAGGATGTATCAAAGAGCGATGCAGGCAAGCGAGAGAGGAACCCATCCCGAGGAAGGGTGTTTTCATCCTTCGTTGTGAGCGCGAAGCGCTCATATGCGTTTATATGAAAAGATTTTCCGTCATAAGTCTTGGGTGTTCTAAAAACCTTGTGGATTCTGAATATATTTGTGAGAGATTTTTGCATGCTGGTTTTGCGATTGCAGAAGATCCGCAAGATGCAGATATTGTGGTGGTAAATACATGTGACTTCTTGCGTTCAGCCGTTGAGGAGTCAATAAAGGCAATATTAGAATTGGTGGATGAAGGCAAAGATGTGATATGTGCAGGCTGTCTCGTAAGTCGCTATAAAAAGGAGTTGCTAAAGGAGCTTACAGGTGTACGCCTTTTTGCAGGGCCAGGCACCTATGATACCCTCCCTGATGTATTAGATGATCTAAATGATAGATACATGGCCCCATATTTTGGGCAGGTAGTATCCAGGTCATTCATATCCACAGGGTCAAGTGCGTATCTAAAGGTATGCGAGGGGTGTTCAAATCACTGTAATTACTGTTTAATCCCATCTTTAAGAGGTGAATTGATAAGCAAGCCTGTAGAGATAATAGAAAAAGAGATTAAGCATTTGGCAGATTCAGGTGTTAAAGAGATAGTACTTATAGGCCAGGATCTTGGAAGTTATGGAAAAGATTTGGGCAATCCAGTGGGGCTTGTTGAGTTGCTAAATAGGATTGCCGGGATAGGGGGGCCTGAATGGATAAGGATTATGTATGTGCATCCGGCATCTATAAGTGATGAGCTTATAGATATCATAAGAGATAATCCCAGGATTTGTCCTTACATTGATATGCCCATACAACACATATCAGATAACGTCTTAAAGGCCATGGCACGTAAGGGTGGCAGACCGGCAGTGGAATCTGCTATAGAAAAGATCGTAGATAAGGGGATATCTATTAGATCTACAGTAATGGTAGGGCATCCAGGGGAGGATGAGCATGCATTTTATGAACTAGAGGAATTTATATCAAAGGGCTACATTGACCACTTAGGTGTATTTGAATTTTCGCCAGAGCCTGGTACAATAAGCTATAGTATGAAACCACAACTGCCAGGTCCGGTAGAGGGTAGACGCAAACATAGGATTATGTCTATACAACAAGAAATATCCAGAAATAGATTAAAGAGCTTTGTTGGGCAGAAAATAAAGGTGCTTTTGATGGGCTATCACAGTGAGACAGATCTATTATTAGAGGGCAGGGCCGTATTCCAGGCGCCCGATGTTGATGGGTGTGTGATAATAAATCAGGGAGATGCCCCTTTTGGGTCATTTTGTAATGTAGAAATTACAGACTCATTGGACTATGATCTTATCGGGAGGATTGTATGAGTATTAATGAGATAATTGAGGCAGGCAAAGAGATAATACACGCAGAGATCAAAGGGTTAGAAGGGGTTATAGACCAGATAGATACCTCATTTGCAAAGACTGTTGAGCTTATTGCAGGCCTGAAAGGCAGGGTAATGGTAACAGGGGTAGGGAAGTCAGGTATCATTGCAAGGAAGATTGCCTCTACTATGGTAGGTACCGGCACCCCTGCATTTTTTATGCACCCGGTAGATGGGTTGCATGGAGACCTTGGGGCAATAATGCCAACAGATATGGCATTGATATTATCTAATAGTGGAAAGGCCAAAGAGATATTGGATTTGCTGCCGTCTCTGAAGAGTTTAAATATACCTGTAGTGGCTGTTACAGGGGATGCAATGTCCCCTCTAGCAAGGACATCAGAAATAGTACTGACATGCAGTGTAGAAAATGAGGCATGCAATCTGGGTCTTGCCCCCACCACATCTACCACTGCACAATTGGCTATGGGGGATGCTATTGCTATTGTTGTATCCCAAATAAAAGGGTTTGACTCTCAGACATTTAAGATGTTGCATCCGGCAGGTGAGCTTGGCAGACAATTAATGAGCAAGATAGGGCAGTTGATGATAACTAAGGACAGAGCACCTTTTATATCAGAGGATGCCCCGATGACAGAGGTCATAGAGGAAATGACTGAGAAGTCTCTGGGCATTACGTTAGTTGGGTCTCATTCAAATATAGAGGGTATAATAACAGATGGAGACCTTCGCAGGGCAATGCTGAAATACAAGGATAAGGTCACTACTGTTAAGGCAAGAGATATTATGTCTCCTACCCCAAAGATGATATCAGAAGATAAATTGGCCATAGATGCCCTGGACATGATGGAAAAACATCTCATCACAACCCTTGTGGTTGTAGATGATGCATCAAGATTTGTTGGGGTCCTGCACCTTCATGACCTGTTGGGAAGGGGCAAGCTTGCATTAAAGAATGTTTAGATGCCCTTTTATAGCATCTTTGGCAAGTTTATCTGCACGTTCGTTTTCAGGCTGGCCTGAGTGTCCTTCCACCTTGCGAATAGACAAGGAGCTAAACCGTTTCATCTCTTTCTTTATTTCTTTTATCAGGGTTTTATTGGCATGTATCTTCCATCCGCTCAGTACACCTATGGCATAGGTTGAATCCGTGTATAGCCTTACCGGCAGGTTCTTATTCTTTATAGATGTAAGGGCCTTGAGTATAGCCTTAAGCTCTGCTATGTTATTGGTAGCTTTTCCAATATATTCAGAGATCTCTTTAATGTGGTCTTTCCATATAAGCACTGCCCCTATACCTGCCGGGCCGGGATTTTTACTACATGCGCCATCTGTATATACAATAATATTGTCTTGGTCTTGCTCCATATTCTGCTTATAGCGGACAAAATTTCTGGTAGTCCATGAATTTCTGCAGGCAAAGATATAGGCAAAAGGAGGAGGGGTTACTCATCCTTTTGCCTTTTAATTAGCAATGGCCTTTATACAGCAAATCCTTCTTCAGGTATATTCATGGCGCTCATCTCCTCTTTCTTGAGGATCTCTGCCTTGGCTGGGACAAGTGCTGTAGTCCGGTTGATAAAGAATTTTGCTGATTCGATCTTGCCCTTGTAGAATGCAGTATCTTTTTCGCTGGGGCTCTCTTTTAGCTTCTTGCATGCAACACCAGCCTCCCATATATGGAACCAACCAAGCAGGGCATCTCCCATACAGTTGAGAAAATCATATGCATTGATAAGGGGCACAAATGGATTAGACTTCATCATCTTGGAAAATTCCATAGAGGTCGTTGCCAGGGCATTTAGTGCATCTTCCACAATCTTTGCCTCTTCTTTTATTTCGTCGATACCCTTTGCCTGAGCAATAGCAGCCTGTGTCTCGCCCAAGAGGTTCATGAAGTATAGCCCCTTCTTCATACCCAGTTTTCTGCCTAAAAGGTCTAGGGCCTGTATGCCATTGGTTCCTTCATAAATTGAAGAGATCTTTTGATCTCGCAGCATCTGTTCCATTGGATATTCCCTGCAGTAGCCATATCCACCAAAGACCTGAACCCCGACCTCGGTTACCCTGAATCCCATATCAGAGCAGTATGATTTACAAATCGGGGTGAGTAGTTCGATGTAACCTTGCCATTTATCTTTCTCTTCTTCAGTAGTTGCAGCAGCAACTTTATCCATGCAGTAGAATGTAAAGATATTCAATGCCCTCATGCCCTCGGCCAGAGACTTCATGTACAGTAACATCCTCCTGACATCTGGATGCTGTATTATAGGGACCCTTGGGGCCTCCGGATCTCTCATATGCATGACATCAGGGCCTTGGAGCCTTTCTTTTGCATAATCAAGGGCATGGAGATATGAAGCACAGGCATGACCCAGGCCTTGCATACCTACCTCAAGCCTGGCCTCGTTCATCATCTGGAACATGATACGCATACCCTTTCGCTCTTCGCCCAGCAGATATCCCACGCAGTTGCCATTCTCACCAAAGTTTAGGGTACATGTAGAGTTACCGTGAATACCCATCTTGCCCTCGATATTACCTGTAATTACATCATTTAGTTCGTCACTTGTTGTGCCATCAGGGTTTAATTTATACTTGGGCACGATAAATATTGATATCCCTTTTGTCCCAGGAGGATCGCCTTCAATCCTGGCTAGAACAGGATGTATAATATTTTCTGTCAGGTCATGATCGCCTGCAGAGATAAACTGCTTTGTCCCTGTAATAGAAAATGTGCCATCAGGGTTTCTCTTCGCGGTTGTCTTTAGTGCACCTACATCAGAGCCTGCCCCGGCCTCTGTTAGGCACATGGTCCCTGCCCATTTGCCTGTGTACATGTTTTCCAGGTAAATCTTTTTCTGCTCCTCAGTACCGAAGACCTCTACCAGCTTTGCAGCACCATGAGTAAGCCCAGCATACATTATGAAGGCCATATTGGCAGCTGAAAGCATATTCATCACAAGACCTGCTACAGTGTGAGGAAAACCTTGTCCCCCAACTTCAGGGCTATCTGTTAATGTCCCCCATCCGCCTTCATAATAGAGTTGCCAGAGCCTGTGATATGCCTCAGGTACATAGACCTTACCATCCTTGAATACTGCCTCAACAGCTTTCCCCTGTACCTCGTCAGGATAGGTAGGTGCAACATCATTTTCTACTAGCTTTAGAGCCTCTGTTAACACCATGTCTACCATATCTTGGGAATGGTCTTCATACGGTGGTTTTTCCAATAGGTCTTGAAGGTTAAAGACCTCATACATCAAAAACTTGGCATCCCTTTCATCAAACCATAGACTAGCCATAATTACCCTCCTTGTTTTATGAATGAACGTTCATTCTTTATATGCCTGATTATATTATATGTCAATAACTCTTGTTTGAAAAAGTGAATGGTGAATAGTAAACAGTGACAAACTCGTAAAAAGTCCATCATACCCCTTAACCGTCATTCCGGCGAAAGCCGGAATCTAGTCTTTTCAAGTAGTTGCAAATCATCTAGACTCCGGTTTTCACCGTAGTGACGATTTTTATATGAAAATGGCTGTCAGCTCTCAGCGATCAGCCCGTCTGCAGCTCCGATTGGCAATATCTTCTTGGCCTTGTCTCCTACCTCGTTGGCCAACGATCCCCGACCCTGAGGCATGGGCAGGCATTCAGCTTAAAGAGAAATATAGAATAGATTCAATTCTTGAGACCTTTGCATAATATCCATATTGTCATTGCGAGCGAAGCAATCTAAAGGCTGAGATTGCCACGCCGCTAAAGCTCCTCGCAATGACTTGATTGCAACTTTGTATAAGCGCCTAGATTTCATCTAAAGGATTCTTTTTCCTTGGATAGTTTGATGGTTCCTTTAAGGTCTTATCTAACTCTTCAAAGATTTTAGATTTATCTTTGCTATTACCCAGGTTCTTCTCGATCTTGGCAAGATGTAGGGCCTGCTGCTGTTTGAATCTTTCAATCTCATCCTCCATACTACTAGAAGTACTTTGCCTTGGCAATTCTTCTATCCGTGTATGATCAAGTATATAGAGTCTTTCCCCAAACTCGGCCCTTACAACCCTTATAACTCCTATATCTTCAAGCCTTTTGGATATAAGTGTAGTTGAATCTAATGATATCTTTAAGAAGTTTGACAACTCTTTTATGGATGGAGGCTTATTATTTATATGTTCATATACCCTTATACCTGCCACCCATAAATGTGCTTGATCATATATACTGTCTAGTCGCATAACGAC